>DASTGL010000439.1:0-9222 GCA_035719145.1 Solirubrobacterales bacterium | reverse complement strand
CACGCCTTCTCGCCGCCGCCGAGCCGGCGGCGGCGGCGGATCGTCGTCGTGCTCTCGATCCTGATCGCCGCGATCGGTCTCTTCATGGTGATCTCCGGCCTGACCAAGGGCGGCGGCGCCGGCAGCCGCGCGGCGCTGATCGGCGGCGGCGCGCTGCTGGTCGTGATCGGCGCCCTGGTCCTGGCGATCGCGCTGCTCGTCTCGCGGGCACTGAACGGCATCTTCGGCGTCGCCCTCTACCGCTACGCGCTCGACGGCGAAGCGGTCGGCGGGTTTACCCCCGAGGAGCTGGAGTCGGCGGTGAAGACCAAAGGCGGCCGCGGACGGACCGCGAGCCCGCCCGGTGCAACGCCCGGCACGATCTAACCACCGCCAATCCCGTGGTTCCTTTCGGACGCAATACCTCCGAAAGGAACCACGACTTCGTCAGAGGTGCTCGAACAGGCGCGGGTCGTTGGAGCAGAGGCCGTGGACGCCGGCCTCGACCAGCTGCTCCATGCGGCGGCGGTCGTCGACCGTCCAGGCGATCAGCTCGACCCCGGCGAGATCGCAGATGCGGGCGAGGCGGGCGCTGACGAGCGGGTGGTAGACCCACATCGCGGCGACGTGGAACTGCGGCAGCTTTTCGGCGGCGAGGCCCGGCAGGCGCGTGCGCATCCCGACCAGGGCGGCGGCCATCGGCAGCTTCGCCCAGCGCTTCCGAGTCCAGTCCTTGGTCACTTTCGGATAGGTCCAGCCGCGCCGCAGCTCCGGCGCCAGTTCGAGCACGCGCCCCAGCGTGTGCAGCTCCATCGTCGAGATCATCGCCCGCTCCATCAGCTCCCGCTCGCGCAGGGCCGCGACCAGCTCCTCCTCCCTGCCGGGCAGCTTCACGTCGAGGTCGATCTCGACCCGGTCTAGCGGCGGTTCGAGGAAGGCGTCGAGCGCCTCGGTCAGCTTCAGCGGCGTCCGCCGCGCCGCGTCCTCCCAGTCGTGGGCGACGACCAGCGGGTGGCGCTGCTCCAGCGGCAGGTGCGCGTCCTGGAGCCAGAGGACGTCGAACTCGATCGTGTCGACCCCGGCCTCGACCGCGGCGCGGAAGCTCTCCAGCGTGTTCCCGGGCGCGATCAGGTCGGCCCCCTTGTGGCCGACCAGGCGCAGCTTGCGGGGCTCCTCGGCCAGGGCGCTCAGAACAGCTGGTTCTCGCCGGCGAAGATCTCGGAGACCGAGTCGTCGGTGAAGATGCGGCGGATCGAGTCGGCGAAGGTGCCGGCGGTGGAGAGGACGGTGATGTTGTCCGGGGCGCCGGGACGGAGCGGCAGCGTGTCGGTGACGACGATCTGCTCGATCGCCGAGGCTGCGAGCCGTTCGTAGGCGGGGCCGGAGAAGACGCCGTGGGTGGCGCAGGCGATCACCCGGGCGGCGCCCTCGTCGAGCACGGTCTGGGCGGCGGCGGTGAGGGTGCCGGCGGTATCGATCATGTCGTCGACGAGGACCGCGGTCTTGCCCTTGACGTCGCCGACCACGTAGCCGATCTCGGCGACCTGCTGGGCGGGCCGCTCCTTCTCCATAACGGCCCACTGGGTGCCGATCCGGCGGGCGAAGTTGCGGGCGGTCTTCACCCGGCCCGCGTCCGGGGAGACGATCACCAGCTCCTCGCCCAGTTCCTGGTCGGCGAACCACTGGGTCAGCATCGGCATCGCGGTCATGTGGTCTACGGGGACGTGGAAGAAGCCCTGGACCTGGCCGGCGTGGAGGTCCATGGTGAGGACGCGGTCGACGCCGACGGCCTCGAGGCACTTGGCGACGATGCGGGCGGTGATCGGCTCGCGCGGGGCGGACTTCTTGTCCTGGCGGGCGTAGCCGTACCAGGGGAGGACGGCGATGATCCGGTGGGCGGAGGCGCCCTGGGCGGCGTCGATCATCGTCAGCAGCTCGACCAGGGCGTCGTTCGGGGTCATCTCTTCCTGCTCGTTCGCGCAGGTCGACTGGACGAGGAAGACGTCGGCGCCGCGGATCGACTCCTCGTAGCGGCAGTAGACCTCGCCGTCGGCGAAGGTCTTCAGGGTCACCTGACCCATGTCCAGTTCGAGTTTGCCGGCGACTTTGGCGGCGAGGTCCATCGAACAGCGGCCGCCGAAGACCATCATCCGCTTCGAGTAATCGTGGTCGATGGCGGTTCCCACTTGTGGGCGCTCCTCGATCATGCTCACGGGCTCTCGTCCTCTCGCATTTGAGCCGCCTTGCGAGCGGCGTATCCGTCGATGTTCCTTTGCGCGTTCTCGCTCACGGCAAGCGCACCCTCGGGCACGTCGTCCTTGATCACTGCGCCAGCGCCAGTGTAGGCGGAGTCGCCGACTTCTACCGGTGCGATCAGCATCGTGTCAACGCCGATGCGGACGTTGCGGCCGATGACCGTCCGGTTCTTGCGGAATCCGTCGTAGTTGGCGGTGATCGTGCCGGCGCCGAGGTTGCTGCCCGGGCCGATCTCGGTATCGCCGACGTAGGCGAGGTGCGGAACCTTGGTGCCCTCGCCGACGTGGGAGTTCTTGATCTCGACGAAAGTGCCGGCCTTGGCGGCGTCCTCGAGCAGGGCGCCGGGGCGCAGATAGGCGAAGGGGCCGACCGAACAGCCTGCCCGGACCTCGCACTCGACCAGGTAGGAGTGGAGGACCTGGGAGCCGGCGCCGACGGAGCTGTCGATCAGGGTGCTGAGCGGCCCGACGACGGCGCCCTCGCCGATCTTCGTCTCGCCGCGCAGGGTGCAACCGGGCTCGATCCGCGCGTCGGCAGCGATCTCGACCCCGGCGTCGATCCAGGTCGAAGCGGGGTCGACGACGGTGACGCCGGCGAGCATGTGGGCCTCCAGCAGGCGGCGGCGCCCCTCGGCCTCGACCGCGGCGAGGTCGACCCGGTTGTTGACCCCCATCGTCACCGCGATGTCGTCGGCGAGGTGGGCAGCGACCTGATGGCCCGCCTCGCGGAGGGCCGGGAAGACGTCGGGCAGGTAGTACTCGCCTTGGGCGTTGTCGTTGGAGAGGCCCTGGAGCGCCGCCGCCAGAGGAGCGGCGTCGAAGACGTAGGTGCCGGCGTTGATCTCGCGGATCGCCAGCTGCGAGGCGTCGGCGTCGCCGGCGGATTTCGCCTCGACCACTCGTTCCACCCAACCGTCGTCGTCGCGAACGACGCGTCCGTAGGCAGCCGGGTCGTCGAGCTCGATCGTCAGCATCGTCGCCGCGGCTTGGGAGGAGCTGTGAGCGTCTAGAAGCGCGGCGATCGTCTTCTTCGAGATCAGCGGCACGTCGCCGGAGAGGACGAGAACGGTCTCGGCCTCCTCGATCAGCGGCAGCGCCGCGCGGATCGCGCCACCCGTCCCGTCGGCCTGCGGCTGGATGCAAGTCTCGACGTCATCGGGCAGACCCGCGGAGAGATCGCGCCCCGGCGAGACGATCGCCGCCACCCGCCCGGCGCCCGCTTCGCGCGCGGCGACGATCGGCCAGGCCACCATCGGCCGGCCGCAGACAGGGTGGAGCATCTTCGGCGTCGAGGAACGCATCCGCGTCCCCTCGCCCGCCGCCATTACGAGCACTAGGGGGGAGCTCACGTTCAGATCGTATTGCGCAGGAGGGTCATGTGCCCTCCCCCGAAGACCGTCGCGCAGCTGATTGCAGCGGTTGTTCGAAGCGTCGGCCCTGGAGCCTTCGGGGGAGGGCACATGACCCTCTCCACTCAGGCGCGCTTAGAGAGCTCTTTGCCGAGGAGAGCGGCGGAGGTGAGGGTCCAGCCGGCGAAGATCAGGTCGATGCCGACGAGGAGGCCGATCGCCCAATCGGCGGAGCTGGGGAACTTGGCGAGGACGAGGATGCCGATCAGCAGACCGGCGGCGCCGCTGAGCCCGAGCAGGCCGGCGTTCGGCTGGCCGCGGGCGATGAAGGCGATGGTGAGACGGGTCAGGCCCATGAAGAGGAAGTAGATGCCCAGCACCAGGGTCAGGGTCAGGGTCCCGTTGTGGGGTTCGACGATCAGCCAGATCCCGACCAGCAGCGTCAGCAGCGCCCAGGCGATCCGCACCGCCACCGTCCCCACCGAGTGAGCCGAGAAGGCGGCCGCGAACAGGACCCCGCTGACCAGCACCAGCAACCAGCCGATGAAGATCGCCGTCCCCACCGAGGCCACCGCCGGCACCAAGATCGCGAACACGCCAAGCACGATCGCGCCGATGCCGACCACCATCAGCGCCTTCCAGCTCCGGCTCAACCCCTCACGTACCTCCGGATCGAGTGACGCGCCACCGATCTCCATGGGGAAAAAGCTAGACGCCCTTGCGGACGCTGCGCGGCGCTAGACCTTGCGGTAGCGGGAGTCGACGATCGAGTAGGCGCCGAACCCGATCAGGCCGGCGGCGACGAAGCCCAGCAGGGCCGGGCCGTAGGAGGCGTGCGCGAGTTCGCGCAGGGCTCCGTCGAGACCGACCGCCTGCTTCGGGTCGTAGTCGATCGCAGCTTTGATCAGGCCGTAGCCGATCAGGGCGAAGATGATCGCCCGCGCCACGTGACCGAAGACTCCGAGCGCGGTGTAGCCCTTCTCGACGCTCTCGCTCATTTCCCCCGTGTTCGCATCCTCGAGGAACTTCCTCGACAGGCCCTTGTAGGCCTGGTAGACGGCGACGCCGATCAGGATCGCGCCGGCGACGCCGACGAGTACGGTGCCGCCGGTCCAGGCGAGGACGCCGCCGGTCGTCTGCTTCGTCGACCCCGAACCGCCGCTGGACGAGGTGAGGATCTGGACCGCCGCGATGCAGAGGAGCCCGTAGGCGATGCCGCTGTCCAGCGCCGAGATCCGCTCGAAGGTGCTGTCGCGCTGTTCGGCGCCGTGGCCGACGGCCGCCCGGATCAGCCGCCAGAGCGCGTATCCCCCCAACCCGATCGCGACCAGGATCAGCAGCAGTTCGCCGAACGACTGGTGAGCGATCGTCTGCAGGGCGCCTTCCTGGTCGGTCGCCTTGCCGCCGTCGCCGAGCGCGAGCTTCAGGGCCAGCACGCCGATGATCGCGTAGACCACGCCGCGGGCGACGAGACCGGCGCGGGCGAGCCAGCCGAGCGTCTTCGCGTGCGCGAGCTCCTCCCCCTGGCCCTTCGCCTTGCTGCCCAGATTCCTGGCTCCTGCGCCCACGTCCGTCTTCATCGCTCTCCCCTTCCGTTTGCGGTCCCGCGCGGCACGCAGACCGTGATCGCCTCGGGTTCGATATCGACCTTGAATGACTTGACCTTCTTGCGATCGCCGCCGTCGAGCTCGTAGCGGACCTTGCGGTCGAGCTTGACGCGGACCTTGCGGGCCTGGGTGACGCGGACGAACGGCGACTTCTCGGCGCTGCCGACGGCGGTGCGCGCGGCGGCGCGGGCGAGCTGGACGGGACCTTCGGAAGTGAGGACGCCGACGTCGAGGACGCCGTCGTCGGGGCGAGCGTCGGCGAAGACTTCGATGCCGCCGAACAGCTCGCCGACGTTGCCGACCAGGATGCAGCTGGCGGGGCCTTCGTACCAGGGGGTGCCGTCGATCTTGATCTTCGCCTCGAACGGCTCGGCATCGAGCTTGGAGGCGCCGCCGACCACGTAGGCGGCGCGGCCGAGGCGGTCCTTGAGGTCGTCGGAGGCCTTGATCATCGCCGCATCGAAGCCGGCGCCGGCCATCACCGCGAAGCGCTCGCCGTCGAAGCAGCCGACGTCGAGGCGGCGGCGGTCGCCGCGGAGGGCGACCTGCACCGCCTGGTTGATGTCGCGCTCGATGCCGAGATGGGTGGCGAAGAGGTTCGAGGTCCCGGCGGGGACGATCGCCAGCGGCACCTCGGTGTCCTTGAGCGCGTTGACGCAGCGGCGGACCATCCCGTCGCCGCCCCAGGCGAGGACCAGTTCGGCCCCCTCCTCCAGCGCCTCTTCGACCGCGGCCGGCGCCTGCTTGCTCTTCGGCACCTCGGTCCAGAGCGGGTCGGAGCAGCCGGCCCTGGCGAGCGTGCGGCGCAGCTCCGGCAGGCCGCCGCCGACCGTCTTCCCCGCATGGGCCACGACCGCGACCTTCATGCCCGCGAACGCCTTTCAGCGGCAGCACCGGCGGCGCGGCAGGCAAACAGCAACACCAGGATCGCGCCGATGCCGACGAAGACGCCGCCGGCGACGTCGAGCGGGTGGTGCATGCCCTCGTACATGCGGGACATGGCGACGAAGCTGACGACGAGGATCGCGCCGGTCCAGGCGAGCGCCTTCTTCAGGCTGCTGGTGAAGCGGGTGGTGAGCAGGAGGACGAGGCCGGCGTAGACGGCGACCGAGGCGGCGGTGTGACCGGAGGGGTAGCTGGCGTCGACTTCCAGGCCTTCCAGCCGGTGGACCGAGGGGCGGTCGCGGGGGACGACGATCGAGGTGACGCGGTAGGTCGCCGACTCCACCGCCAGGACGAAGACCGCGAAGGCGGCGATCAGCCACTTGCGCATGAAGGCGCAGACGAGGGCGATCAGGCCGACGAGGATCGGCAGCACGGGGGCGCCGCCGACCTGGGTGCCGACTTCGGCGATCGTCGTCAGGGTGCCGGTGCGATGCGCGGCGAGCGTGTCGTTGAAGCTCTCGTCGCTGCCTTCGAGGCCGAGCCCGCTGCCAGGGACGAGCACGTGGACGACGAGCAGGGCGAGCAGGATCGAGGCGACGGCCAGCAGCAGGAAGCCGGCAAGCGCCGCCAGGAAGAAGACGAGGGCGGGGTGGCGGCGATCGAGCGCGGCCGCGAAGCGGGCCGGCAGGCTGCCGCGGGGCGCCTCGAAGATCGGCATCGAGTTGCGGCGGCTTGGCTCCCGGGCCGGCGAAAGCGAACCCGATCGAGATTCTTGAGCGGTGGTCATGAGGCTCCTTCCTCCCCGGAAGCGCCGCTTACTATGCGCAGGCCTCCGATGCCGCTCTTCCTCCTCCTGCTCACCGCCACCCTCGCGGGGCTGATCGCGGCCTTCCTAACCCGGCGCTACGCGGGGCGTCGGCCCGCCCACCTAGATGCCGATGAGACGACGGCCCCGGCGTTGACGCTGGCGCTGGCGGCGGTCATCGTCGGCGGCGCGGTGCTCGCCCTGCTGGCGGTCGTCGTCCGCAGCAGCGATCTGCTCGCCGGGATCGACAGCAGCGTCGCCGAATGGGGCAACCGGCACGCGACCGCTTGGTCCCATGACGCTCTGACCCTGGTCACCGACCTCGGCGAGACGGTGACGGTGGTGGCCGTCGCCATCGTCGTCGCGATCGTCGACTTCGGACGCACCCGCAACCGCTGGGTGGCGCCGTTCCTGCTCGCGGTGATCCTCGGAGACAAGCTGCTGACCGAGGCGATCAAGCAGCTGGTCGACCGCGCCCGGCCGACGATCGAGGCCGTCGCCGCGACCCTCGGCCCCTCGTTCCCAAGCGGCCACACCTCGACCGCCGCCGCCTCCTGGGCGGCCTTTGCCCTGGTGGCCGGGCGCTGGTGGGGCCGCTCGTCCTGGCCAGCCCTCGCCGGCGTCGCCGTCGGCATCGCGGTCGCCGTCGCCGCCAGCCGAGTCCTCCTCGACGTCCACTGGCTGACCGACGTCCTCGCCGGCCTCGCCCTCGGCTGGGCCTGGTTCGCCGCCTGCACGATCGCCTTCGGCGGTCGCGTCCTCGGCTTCGGCGCCACCACCGAAGCCGGTGGCGGCCCTCAGCCCGACGCCGCGCCCGAGCTTCGTTCCCGCTCCCGCTCGTAGAACTTCACCCACTTGCGGACGGCGTTGTCGGAGACGCCGTACTTGCGACCGACCCAGCAGTAGCCGTGCGCCTCGATCTCGGCTAGAAGCTGCTCGTAGGGCGGGCGACTGACGCGCCTCATAGACGGTTGAGACTTGCCCCGAACCTTTGACCGATCCCACCGCGTCCCACATTCCCGGGAGCAGTAACGCTGCTGCGGCCGCGCGGGGACGAAATCCTTTCCGCAGTGTCGGCAAGACCTTCTTGCTTTCTCCACCCGATTCTTCCGCCCGCAGTGGGTGTCCAGAGTCGCGGCGCAGTTCGGACATACGATCCTCAAGTTCTCCAGCCGATGATCGTTCCGAACCCCGTTGATGTGGTCGAGGATCATCCCCATCGGCCGACCACGCCAGATCTCACCCTGGCCGCACATCTCGCACGTCGGCTCCTTCAGCCCCTCCTGGAACAGTCGCCGCTTGACGTGTTGACGGGAGTACGTCGAGTCCTTGACGAGTACCTCGTCCATAGAACGCGCGGGCAGCCGAAGGTTCCCCTCAACGCATCGTGCCGGATCAAAGTGGTCGGTCGAGATGCCCCAGCGGTCTGCGTATTTCTTCAGTACCCGCCAGGCACCCCCGCTAGGACAGAGCCCGAGCTTTCGCAAGCTCTCCGCCCATGAATAGGAGCTGGCAATCGCCTCTCTGGCTTGCTCCTCCGTGTAGCTAAGTGGCCGTCCTGCCATGGGAGAAGCATCGCAGATGCTGCAGACGGAAAGTTGCGACTGGGGAGCCCGGGCTCGAACCGGGAATGGGTCATCCAAAGTGACCAGTGTTGCCTATTACACCACTCCCCAACAGGCGCTCTACAGCTTAAACTGCGGCCCCTACTCCTCCGTCGCTCGAACCACTTTCCCGCCTTTGGCCCCTGGCTCCATCGCCGGACCGCGCGGGGAAGCGATGCCGAGCACTCGCATCGCTTTCAATCCCAGGCCGAGCTTCTCGCGGCCTTCGGTGCTGGAGACGTCGTGGCCGCAGAGCTCGCGGACGCGCTCGAGGCGGTAGCGGATCGTGTGGCGGTGGGTGAAGAGCTGTTTGGCGGTGGCGGCGACGTTGCCGTCGTTGTCGAGGTAGGCCTCGACGGTCGTCACCAGCTCGGTCTCGTACTGCTCGTCGTATTCGACCAGCGGCTGGACCGTCTCCGCGTAGAAGCGTTCGAGCTCGCCCGGGTCCTCGCTCATTGCCGGCAGCAGCAGTCGGTAGGCGCCGGTGTCCTCGAAGGCGAGCAGGGTGCGGCCCTCGGCCTCGCCGACGTTGACCGCCAGGTGCGCCTCGCTGCCGGCGCGGTAGAGGTCGACCGGGTCGGCGCAGCGGCGGCTGCGGCCGGTGGTGAGGTGGAAGCCGGAGAGGCTGTCGTCGAGCTCGCGCGAGAGGCCGGCGGCGGCGCGCGCCAGGCGCTCGTCGTCGGCGGCGGGGACGATCGCGGCGATCTCGGCCGCCGCCTCGCCGCCGTCGCTGGCGGC
>DASTGL010000438.1:0-3876 GCA_035719145.1 Solirubrobacterales bacterium | reverse complement strand
GTTCAACAACGCCTCGCTGAAAAAGAAGGACATCAACGCGATGGTCTCCGAGCTCGTCGTCGCGTACGGCGCGCCGGTGGTCTCGCAGGTGCTCGATGCCTTCAAGGACCTCGGCTTCACGTACGCGTCCAAGGCCGGCATCACCGTTTCCAAGAACAACGTCATCTCGCCGCCCGAGAAGCAGGAAATCCTCGAGCGCTACGAGCAGGAGACCGAAGCGATCGTCGGCCAGTACGACGACGGCTACATCACCGCCGAGGAGCGTCACGAGGCCGTGACCGCTCACTGGAACCGCGCCACCGACGAGGTGGCGCAGGCGATGGAGGACAACCTCGACGAGCTGAACCCCATCTTCATGATGGCCAACTCGGGCGCCCGCGGATCGTTCAAACAGATCCGTCAGCTGGCCGGGATGCGCGGCCTGATGGCCAACCCGAAAGGGGAGATCATCGAGCGGCCGATCAAGGCCAACTTCATGGAGGGGCTCTCGGTCCTCGAGTACTTCATCTCCACCCACGGCGCCCGAAAGGGTCTCGCCGACACGGCGCTGCGGACGGCCGACTCCGGTTACCTCACCCGCCGCCTCGTCGACGTCGCCCAGGACGTGATCGTCCGCGAGGAGGACTGCAAGACCAAAGACCACATCGAGATGGTCATCCGCAAGGACGACGGCTCGCTCAACGACAACCTGGTCGGGCGCCTGGCGGCGAAAAAGCTCGAGACCAAACGCGGTCGCGAACTGCTCAAGCGCAACCAGGAGATCACCCAGAAGGACGTCGAGGACATCGCCGAGGCGTTCGGCGACGAAGACGTCAAGGTCCCGGTCCGCTCGGCGCTCAAGTGCGAGGCCGAGTCCGGGGTCTGCCGCTCCTGCTACGGCATCGCGCCGGCGACCGGGTCGACGGTCGACATCGGCGACGCGGTCGGGATCATCGCCGCGCAGTCGATCGGCGAGCCTGGCACCCAGCTGACCATGCGCACCTTCCACACCGGAGGCGTCGCCGGCCAGGACATCACCCAGGGTCTGCCGCGGATCGTCGAGCTCTTCGAGGCGCGTAAACCGAAGGGTTTGGCGCAGATGGCCGAGGCCGCGGGCAAAGTCTCGATCGAGGAAACCGACAAAGCGCTGAAAGTGATCGTCACCGAGTCCAGCGGCGAGGAGCACAGCTACTCGTTCCCGCTGCGGACCCGGCTGCACGTCGCCGACGGCGACCGCGTCGAGGTCGGCCAGCAGCTGAACGAAGGCTCGCTCTACCCGGCCGACCTGCTGGCGATCCGCGGGCGCACCGCGACCGAGCTCTACCTCGTCGACGAGGTGCAGAAGGTCTACCGCGCCCAGGGCGTCGACATCAACGACAAGCACATCGAGCTGATCGCCCGCCAGATGCTGAAGAAGGTGCGGATCGAGTCGAAGGGCTCGACCAGCCTCCTGCCCGGGCAGCTCGAGGATCGCGGCAGCCTCAAACGGCTCAACAAAAAGACCAAGGAAGACGGCGGCACTCCGGCCAAAGGCGAGGAGGTCATCCTCGGGATCACCAAGGCCTCGCTGGCGACCGAGTCCTTCCTCTCGGCGGCCTCATTCCAGGAGACGACGAAGGTGCTCACCGACGCCGCGCTGGAGGGCAAACGCGATCGCCTCGTCGGCCTCAAGGAGAACGTGATCATCGGCAAGCTGATCCCGGCCGCGACCGGCCTCAAGCACTACCGGACGGTCGCGATCGAGCCCGCCGAACCGATCGCCGCGCCCGACGATGGCGATCTGCTCGAAGACGACGAGCTCGCCGCCGAACTCGGGGTCGACGGAGTCGAGGCTCCGGTCGAGGGCTTCGGGACCTCCTTCGCGGAGGAGCTCGAGGAGCTCGCCCAGGAGATCGAGTCGAGCTCCGAAGAAGCCAAATAAGTAGTTGCGAGAAGTCCACAGTGGGGGTTCGTACGGATGTGTACGACCCTCACTAGTGGGTAAATACTTAGTACCCCAAGACAAAGAAGAGAGCTTCCGCATCTTGAGGTACTTCATTTCTCCTTGAACGCCGTGTGGTCGGGTCCCAATCCCGGCCGCACGGCGTTTCGAGTCTTCCGCCCCGGTTCACAAGAAGAACAAGCGGGTTCGCATAGCGTCTGTTAGAAGAGATATCCCCGAGTATCGAGAGGATATCTGAGCATGAACGACGACTTGACCGGCGGCTCTGCCCCGACCACCCCGACGCAGCCGGCTTTTCACGGCTCCCTGCCTCCGCGCGGCCTGTCGGGGACGCCATCCTCGACCCTGTTCCAGGGCCGGTTCGGCCGAATGTTCCGCAACCTCCCGGCCTGCGAAGTGGAAGACGCTTCGCTGGTCAAGCTCGGCCAGGCGATGATCCAGGACCTCGAGGAAGGGAAGCTCGACAAGCCGCTCGGCGAACCGGACGAGGACGAGAACACGGCTGAACTGAGTCAAGAGGAGCAGACCGACCTGGACGGCAAACTGCGACTACCAGCGGGTTACACCTACTTCGGTCAGTTCGTCGACCACGACATCACCTTCGATCCGGTCTCCAGCCTCACCCGGCAGAACGATCCCGATGGGCTGGCCGACTTCCGAACGCCGAGGTTCGACCTCGACTCCCTGTACGGCCGTGGCCCCTCCGACCAGCCCTACATGTATGAGGAAGACGGGGTGCACCTGCGGCTGGGGCTGAAGCTTTCGCAAGACCAGACCTCTGAAGACCCCACCGCGGGTCCGGACCTTCTCCGCTCGAACGGACGCGCCCTGATCGGCGATCCCCGCAACGACGAGAACACGCTCGTCTCGCAGCTTCAGGTGACGTTCATCCGCTTCCACAACGCGGTGGTCGACAAGGTCGGCACCGATCCTGCCAACGGGAAACGGTCGCCCGACGAGATCTTCAAGCTCGCGCAGCAGCAGGTGCGCTGGCATTACCAGTGGGTCGTGATCCACGACTTCCTGCGGCGGCTGGTCGGCAAAGACGTGATCGAAGACATCCTCCACCCGGCGCCATACAAAGCCCCGGCTGGGGGAGACGTTTTTCTGCCAGACCCGAAGCGCCGCTTCTTCACCTGGGAGAAGGAGCCGTACATGCCGGTCGAGTTCTCGGTCGCGGCCTACCGGTTCGGCCACTCGATCGTGCGGCCGAGCTACCTGATCAACACGGAGGCCACCACCGATCCGCATGTGGAAAACGCCGCGCGGATCCCGCTCTTCTCCCAGGAAGGTGGACCGAAGCAGTCCCTCAACGGCTTCCGCACCGTTCCCGACAACTGGGCAGTGCAGTGGAGCTTCTTGCTGCCCGGTATCCACGACGGGGTGGAAAACCCGCACCTCCCGCAACCCGGCTACAAACTGGACGCTCAGCTTTCACATCCCCTCGGAGCGCTGCCGAGCTCGACCGCGGGTCCGGCGGCTCTGGTCGCGGGCTTCGAAGAAAACATCGCCCAGGACCTGGCGGTTCGCAACCTGCTGCGGGGAAGGCGCCTCGATCTGCCTTCGGGGCAGGACGTGGCCGAGGCGATGGGGATACCACCGCTCAGCGACGCGGAGCTGTTCGACGGCGTCGAGGTCGATCAAACGGTGAAAGACGACTTTGCCGGGCGCGCGCCTCTCTGGTTCTACATCCTCAAGGAGGCGGAGAAGAGGGCTGACTCAGCGGGGCTCGGGCCGGTGGGGGGCCGCATCGTCGCCGAGGTGCTGATCGGCCTCCTCGAGGGAGACCCGCTTTCCTACCTGAACGTCAAACCCCACTGGACCCCGACGCTGGGCCCGACGGAAGGGAAATTCACCCTCAGTGACCTCGTCAACTTCGCGATCCCCGCGCCAGGCCAGCCGGCCCCGAGTCCCTACAACCCGGGCTGAGGGGCCGGGCGGGGCTCGTCCCATAG
>DASTGL010000437.1:0-8325 GCA_035719145.1 Solirubrobacterales bacterium | reverse complement strand
GAAGGAAGCCGGGGTCGAGAGCAGCGAGCTGGCGGGCGTCGGGGTCGGCTCGCCCGGCGACGCCGACGAGAAGACCGGCGTCGTCTCCTCGGCCCGCAACCTGCCGGACTGGGAAGGCAGCTTCCCGCTCGGCGAAAAGCTGACCGACGCACTCGGGACCGAGGTGAAGATCGGCAACGACGTCCAGGTCGCGACCGAAGCCGAGTTCGAGCTCGGCGCCGGCAAGGAGTTCGAGAGCCTGCTCGGCGTCTTCTGGGGGACCGGCGTCGGCGGCGGCTTGATCCTCGGCGGCAAGCCGTGGCTGGGACGCGGCGCAGCGGGCGAGATCGGCCACATGGTCGTCAAGCGCGGCGGCGCCAGGTGCCCCTGCGGGCGCCGCGGCTGCCTCGAGGCCTACGCCGGCCGCAAAGCGATGGAAGCCGAGGCGCGCAAGCGGCACGGGGAGGGCGAGAAGACCGACCTCTTCAAGCTGATGGAGAAGCACCAGAAACCGCGCCTGACCAGCGGCATCTGGGAGCGCGCGCTCGACCACGAAGACAAGCTCGCCGAAGAGCTGATCGAGCGCGCGGTCGAGGCCCTCGGCACCGGGATCGCCTCGGCGATCAACTTGATCGACGTCGGCGCGGTGATCCTCGGCGGCGGGCTCGGCATCCGCTTCGGCGAGCGCCTGATGGACCCCCTGATGGCGGAGATGGACATGCACCTGTTCGTCAACGAACGACCGCCCACCGTCCGCGTCGCCTCGCTCGGCGATCTAGGCGGAGCGATAGGCGCCTCGCTCCTCGTCGCCCGCTGAGGCGGCGGTTCTAGACGCGGCCTGAGGTCTGGCGCTGCTGCCTGGCCACGGCGTCGACGAGGACCGCCAGCAGCAGGACGCCGCCGGTGACCATCAGTTTCACCGCCGAGGAGAGCGAGAGCAGGTCCATGCCGTTGGAGATCGAGCCGATCACCAGCGCTCCGAGCAGGGCCGTCCAGACCGAGCCGCGGCCGCCGAAGAGGCTGGTGCCGGCGATCACCGGCCCGGCGATCGCGAGCAGCAGAAGTTCGTTGCCGCCGGAGTTCTGGTTCACCGCGAACAGGCGCGAGGCGGCCATCACGCCGCCGATCGCCGCCATCGAGCCGGAGATCGTGAAGACCGCGACCCGCACCCCGTTGACGCGGATGCCCGCCCGTCGCGCCGCCTCGGCGTTGCCGCCGACGGCGAAGACGTGGCGGCCGAAGGTCGTGCGCTTGGCGACGTACTCCATGCCGACGACGAAGCCGAGCAGGATCATCACCGCCAGCGGGACGCCGCGGTCGGAGTTGAGGATCGCGACGGCGGCGATCACCAGAACGGAGAGGAAGACGAAACGGACGATCAGCGACAGCGGTCCGCCGTCGGCAAGTCCGGCGGAGACCCGTTTGCGGTAGCCCATCGCCAGCACGGCGCCGTAGGCGCCGATGATCACCGCGGCGAAGATCCAGCCGACCGTGTCCGAGTAGAAGGTGTTGGCGAGGCCGGTGATTTTGGGGTCGTTGATGTTCAGCGACCCGGTCTTGCCGAGGACCTGCAGCAACGCCCCTTCCCAGGCTAAGAGTCCCGCCAGGGTGACGACGAAGGAAGGGACGACGAAGCGGCTGAACAGCGAGCCCTGGAGGAACCCGATCGAGGCGCCGACCGCGACCGCGGCGGCGATCGCAAGATAGGCATTCCAGCCGTGGTTGACGCTCAAGACCGCCATCACCGCCGCCGAGAGGCCGCTGACGGCGCCGACCGAGAGGTCGATCTCGCCCAGCAGCAGGACGAAGACGATGCCGACAGAGATCAACCCGATCGTGGTGATCTGCAGCATCAGGTTGGTCAGGTTCTCGGCCGAAAGGAAGCGGGATTCCTGGACCTGGAAGATGATCGCGATCACGACCAGGCCGAGCACCACCCGGACCGAGGAGAGATCTCCCTGGACCAGGCGGCGGATCGCCTGACTCCTGGTCGGGCCCTGCCCGGTCTGGGCGTCGTCGGCGGTAGTCGACGCGGCTGCGCTCATGCCCCCTCCTCCTCCGGCTTGCGCTCGGATTTCTCGCGGTCGGCCTCGTTGTTCTCGCGGTTCTCGGCGAGGCCGGTGATCGCGCCGATTACGTGCTCCTCGGTCGTGTCTTCGGCCTTGAACTCCCCGGCCGCCTTGCCGAGGCGGAGGACGAAAACGCGGTCGCAGATCGCGAAGACGTCGGCCAGGTTATGGCTGATCACGACGACGCCGAGGTTGCGCTCGCGCAGGCGCCGGATCAGCTCCAGCACCTGTTTGGTCTGCGGCACGCCGAGTGCCGCGGTCGGCTCGTCGAGCATCACGACTTTCGGGTCGCCGAGCAGGGAACGGGCGACCGCGACCTGCTGGCGCTGACCGCCGGAGAGCGTCCCGACCTCGCTGCGCAAGCTCGGGATCGTCACCGCCAGGTTCGAGAGCAGATCGGCGGTCTCGTGCTCCATCTTCACCTCGTCGAGCTGACGGGTGGCCTGGCCGATCCCCGCCGCCCTCTCCTCGCGACCGAGGAAAAGGTTGTTGACGACGTCGAGGTTGTCGCACAGCGCCAGGTCCTGGTAGACGGTCGCGATCCCCAGCTCGGTCGCGTCCTGCGGTTTGTTGATCCGCACCTCCCGCCCCTCGAAGCGGATGGTGCCGTCGTCGGCAGGGTTGATGCCGGCGATCGCCTTGACCAGCGTCGACTTGCCGGCGCCGTTATCGCCGACGAGGCCTACGACCTCGCCGGCGCTGACGGTGAAGTCGACCCGGTCCAATGCCTGGACCGGGCCGAATCGCTTGCTTACTCCCTCCAGCTCGAGGAGGGGAGTGCCGTTGGTCATCTCAGCCCGAGATTCCCGCTTCTTTGCAGGCGGTCTGATAGGCGCTCGTACAGAGTTCGGAGGCCGTTACGAACCCGTCTTTGATCACCGTTGACTTGACGTTGTCTTTGGTCACGGCGATCGGTTCCAGCAGCACCGACGGCACGTCGGTCTTGCCGTTGTTGATTTCTTCGGTGATTTTTTCCTGCGGGACTTCTTCGCCTTCGAGCAGGGCGATCGCGATTTCGGCGCTGATCTGCGTCTCCGGCGGGATCGCCTTGTAGACGGTCATGTACTGCTGGCCGGCGAGGATCCGCTGCAGGCCGGCGACCGTCGCGTCCTGGCCGGTGACCGGACGTTCTTCGGGATTGATGCCGGCGCCTTTCATCGCCGCGATCGCGCCGCCGCCGGTGTCGTCGTTGGCGGCGTAGATGCCCCAGAACCCTTCCTTGCCGAGCGAGGTGATCGCCTGCTGCGCCTCGCGCTGGGCGTTTTCGGCGGTCCAACCGGGGGTGTCGTATTCCTTGGCGACCTTCACGCCGGCTTCTTCGAAGCCCTTGCTAGAGCCTTTCTTGAAGAGAGCCGCGTTCGGGTCGGCGGGATCGCCGTTGATCTTGATGATCGGGCCGCTGGCTTTGCCGTCTTCTTTCAGTTTTTTCGACAGCGATTCGGCCTGCAGTTCGCCGACCCGTTCGTTGTCGAAGGAGATGTAGGCAGAGACTTCGGAGTTTTCGATCAGGCGGTCGTAGCTGACCACCGGAACGCCCTGGGCGTTCGCTTTTTCGACGATCGAAGCGGCCGATTTGGAGTCCATCGGGTCGAGGATCAGGACTTCGGCGCCCTTGGTCAGCGCCGCTTCGCCCTGGGACTGCTGCTTTTCGGCGTCGCCCCCGGCGTTGAAGTAGATGACTTCACATTCCGGGCATTCTTTCGAGACCGCTTCTTCGATCCCCGGTTTGTCGTTGGTTTCGTAGCGGGGGGTTTCGTTTTCCGGGAGCAGGAGGGCGATCGTGCCTCCACCGCCTCCACCTCCACCGCCGCTGCTGCTGGTGCTGTCGCTGCCGCCACCGCACCCGACGGCGACCATGGCGATGATGGCCAAGCCTGCTGCCGCGAACCAGATCCGCGAACTCCGTGCTGACATCGGTTCCTCCTCCGTTGTTTGACCCCGCTCCCGCGAAGTGCAATACCCACCTTAAGCGCTTCTATGCCTGGAAACCAGGGACTTCTGCGTAAAGGTGGCGCTTAGGCCGCCGCGGACAACTCGCGTTTTGCGGCGCGCCTTTTCGTCTTCGCCGGTTGCACCAGCTCGCGGAGGAAGCTTCCGGTGTAGGAACCGGCGACGGCGGCGACCTGCTCGGGGGTGCCGGTGGCGACGATTTCGCCCCCGGCTTCGCCCCCCTCGGGGCCGAGGTCGACGAGCCAGTCGGCGGTCTTGATCACGTCGAGGTTGTGCTCGATCACGACGACCGTGTTGCCGGCGTCGACGAGGCGGCCGAGGACGTCGAGCAGCCGCTGCACGTCGGCGAAGTGGAGGCCGGTGGTCGGCTCGTCGAGGATGTAGAGGGTGTCGCCGGTGGCGACTTTGGAGAGCTCGGTCGCCAGCTTCACACGCTGCGCCTCGCCGCCGGAGAGCGTCGTCGCCGGCTGGCCGAGGCGGATGTAGCCGAGGCCGACGTCGTTGAGGGTGCGCAGGCGGCGGGCGATCTTCGGCACGTTCTCGAAGAACTCGACCCCCTCCGCCACCGACATCTCCAGCACGTCGGCGATGTTCTTGCCTTTGAAGCGGACCTCGAGCGTCTCGCGGTTGTAGCGCTTGCCGTGGCACTGCTCGCAGGGGACGTAGACGTCGGGAAGGAAGTGCATCTCGATCTTGATCTGGCCGTCGCCCTTGCAGACCTCACAGCGCCCGCCCTTGACGTTGAAGGAGAAGCGGCCGGGCTTGTAGCCGCGCGCCCGCGCCTCCTGGGTCTGGGTGAAGAGCGAGCGGATGTGGTCGAAGACGCCGGTGTAGGTGGCCGGGTTCGAGCGCGGGGTGCGGCCGATCGGCGACTGGTCGATGTTGATGATCTTGTCGATCTGGTCGAGCCCGTCGATGCCGTCGTGGGCGCCGGGGCGGAGTTTCGCCTGGTGCAGCCGGTTGGCGACCGCGTGGTGGAGCGTCTCGTTCACCAGCGTCGACTTGCCCGAGCCGGAGACGCCGGTGATGCAGCAGAAGACCCCGAGCGGGATCTCGACCTCGACGTCCTTGAGGTTGTGTTCGCGGGCGCCGCGCACGGTCAGCTCGCCGGTCGGACGCCGCCGTTCCTTCGGCACCTCGATCCGTTTCTTGCCGGAGAGGTACTGCCCGGTGAGCGAGGCTGGGTCCTTGGCGACCTGCTTCGGGGTGCCGGCGGCGATCACGTGGCCGCCGTGTTCGCCGGCGCCCGGACCGAGGTCGACCAAGTGGTCGGCCGCCATCATCGTCCCCTCGTCGTGCTCGACGACGATCACCGTGTTGCCGAGGTCGCGGAGGCGGTCGAGGGTCGCGATCAGCTTCTCGTTGTCGCGCTGGTGCAGCCCGATCGAGGGCTCGTCGAGCACGTACATCACCCCGACCAGGTGCGAGCCGATCTGGGTCGCGAGGCGGATCCGCTGCGCCTCGCCGCCGGAGAGCGTGCGGGCCGAGCGGGCCAGGGAGAGGTAGCCGATGCCGACGTTCTCGAGGAAGGAGAGCCGCTCGGTGATCTCGCGCACGATCAGCCGCGCGATCGCCCGCTCGGTGTCGGTCATCTCCAGCTCGCGGATCCAGCTCGAGGCGGCCTGGGCGGAGAGGTCGCTGTACTCGGCGATGCTGAGGCCGCCGACCCTGACCGCGAGGCTCTCCGGCCGCAGCCGCGCGCCCTTGCAGGCGGGGCAGGGCTGCTCGGCCATGTAGCCCTCGATCCGCTCGCGGTTGGACTCCGAGTCGGTCTCTTCGTAGCGCCGCTGCAGGTTGTTGACGATCCCCTCGAAGCGGACCTTGTAGGAGCGGCGGCGGCCGAAGCGGTTGGTGTAGGAGACGTGGTGGCGTTCGTCGCCGGTCCCGTAGAGGAAGATCTCCTTCTCGTCTTTGGACAGCTGCGACCACGGCTTGTCGACGTCGACGTCGTAGGCCTCGGCGACCGAGGCGACCAGCCGCTTCCAGTAAGCGCTGATGCCGCGGTTCCAGGGCTGCAGCGCGCCCTCGGCGAGCGAGAGCGTCGGGTCGGGGACGACCAGCTCGGGGTCGATCACGCGCTGGAAGCCGAGCCCGTGGCAGCGGTCGCAGGCGCCGTGGGGGGAGTTGAAGGAGAAGATCCGCGGCTCCAGCTCGGGGATCGAGGTGCCGCAGTTAAGGCAGGCGAACTGCTCGCTGAAGAGCATAATTCCGCCAGCGTGCTCAGCTTCGCTTCCGCCGCCGGCGGGTTTGCGGGCAGATCGGCCGCTCTTTGACCCGCTGTTTTCTTTGGGCTCGAGGATCTCGACTTCGACCAGGCCGGCGGCGAGCCCGGCCGCCGCTTCCACCGACTCCGAGAGCCGCCGCCGCAGCTCCCCTTTCATCACCAGTCGGTCGACGACTATCGAGATGTCGTGTTTGTACTTCTTGTCGAGCTCGATCTTCTCGTCGAGGCGGACCAGCTCGCCGTCGATCTTGGCCCGCGAGTAGCCCTCGAGCCGCATCTGGTCGAGCAATTTCCCGTACTCGCCTTTGCGCCCGCGGACGACCGGCGCCATCACCATGAATTTGGTCCCGTCCTCCAGCGTCATCAGCCGGTCGACGATCTGCTCCTGGGTCTGGCCGGTGATCTCCTCGCCGCACTCGGGGCAGTAGGGGGTCCCGATCCGCGCCCAGAGCAGGCGCAGGTAGTCGTAAATCTCGGTCACCGTGCCGACCGTCGAGCGCGGGTTGCGCGAAGTGGTCTTCTGGTCGATCGAGATCGCCGGCGAGAGCCCCTCGATCGAGTCGACATCCGGCTTCTCCATCAAGCCGAGGAACTGCCGCGCGTAGGACGAGAGCGACTCGACGTAGCGCCGCTGCCCCTCGGCGTAGATCGTGTCGAAGGCAAGGCTCGACTTCCCGGACCCCGAAAGGCCGGTAATGACGATCAGCGCGTCCCGGGGCAGCTCAAGATCGACGTCCTTGAGGTTGTGCTCCCGGGCGCCGGAGATGACGATTCGCTCAGAGGCAGCCACTCACACCGATTCTAGCCAGGCGAACAGATGTTCCCCGGGGAGAGTTTGACGCATCCGGACCCTTATCCCCGGTATGCGGGGAGAAATGCGTTCACATTCTCGGTTGGCAATCCTGGCGGAGGCGCAGTACGGCGTTGTGTCCTATCGGCAGCTACGCGAACTCGGCTTCTCCAAGGGACATGTTTACCGAGGGCACGAGGCCGATCGGCTGCGTCGTGTCCATCGCGGCGTCTACGCGGTCGGGCATGCCGAGCTTTCTCCGCACGGTCGCTGCCGCGCCGCTCTCCTCGCCTTCAACGACAACGCAGTCCTCAGCCATCGGTCCGCCGGGTGGCTATGGGGCCTTTTCTCCACGTGTCGCGAGGAAGTGGACGTGACTTTCGCCGGTAAGGGTCGACGGAGCGGGATTCGAATCCACAGGGTGATGGCGATAAGCGATCTCGACACCGGGACCCTGCAGCGCATCCGGGTCACTTCCCTGCCGCGCACGCTCTTCGACATCGCCGCAAGCGAGCCGAAGCGCGAACTGGAGCGCGCGGTGGATCGTGCCAAGCGGCGTGGCCTGCTCGACCTATATGCGATCGATCAGCTGCTCGCACGCCGCGCTCGGGTTCCAGGTGCCGCGCAGCTGAAGCAGGCGCTGGTGCTCTACCGGAAGCCCGTCTTCGACCGTGCCCGTTCCGAGCTTCTTTTCCTAGACGCCCTCGAAAAGGAGGGAGAGCGCCTGCCCGTGCTCAACAGCTGGGTCGGCGAGTGGGAGATCGATGCCTACTGGGAGGCGGAGCGGTTCGCGATTGAAGTCGACGGCTGGGAAACGCACGGCAGCCGCGAGGCATTCGAGAGCGATCGCCTCCGCCAAGAGGAGATGAAGCTCGTGGGGATCGACTGCATCCGGATCTCTGCACGCCGAATCGAAACCGAACCGCAGCAAGTCGCAAGACGAATCCGAGCACTTCTCGCTCATCGCCGCGAAACCCTCAAACGCACGTCTTTGTGAACCCATTTCTCCCCGGATACCGGGGACAGAAACCTATGGTCAGCCGAGGGCGGCCGCGAGCTTGCGGCGGTAAGTGCGGGATCTGGGGTCGGCGGGGTCCGCTTCGCTGAGGATGCCGATGACGACGCGGCGGAGGAGGTCGCGGGCTTCTTCGGGCTCGAGGTCGCCTGAGGCGTTGCCGTTGCGCGGCAGCTCGGCGAGGGTCTGGATCAGGCTCTCCAGGGCGGCGTCGCGTTCGCCGCGGTTGAGCGTGGCGAAGGCGTCGGCGGCGATGCCGGCCTTGGCGAGGCGGACGCGGGCGGCGATGCCGGCTGCG
>DASTGL010000436.1:0-12866 GCA_035719145.1 Solirubrobacterales bacterium | reverse complement strand
CGCGGTTGGCAGGGGAAGCGGCGGGCGGCGGCGGCGCCTTCGTGATCGGCGCCCCGGCGCTGAAGGAGATGGTGGCGGCGACGGGGACGCGGCTGCTGGAGGGAAAGGAGGCCGAGAGCGCCGACGTCGTCGTCGTCTCCGGCCACAAAGGCTTCGACTACGGCGAGCTGAAGACGGCGAAGTTCGCGCTCGACAACGGCGCCCGGCTCTTCGCCACCAGCCACGACCCGACCATGCCCTACCCCGGCGGCGAGCTGCCGGGGACCGGAGCGGTGCTCGCCGCGGTCGAAGTCGCCTCGGAGAAAAAGGCGACGATCGCCGGCAAGCCCGAACGCCACCTGTTCGAGATGGCGCTCGAGGCGATCCGTGGTTCCTTACGGACGGATGGCGTCCGCAAGGAACCACGCGATTGGCGGCTGGGGATGGTCGGCGACCGGGTCAGCTCCGACATCGCCGGTGGGCGCGCCGCGGGGCTGGAGACGGTCCTCGTCCTCAGCGGCACCACCTCGCGCGCGGAAGCGGCGGCCGACCCTGCCTCCGACCACGTGGTCGACGACCTCGCCGCGCTGCTGAAGTGAGCGGCCGCGGCGGCGCCGACAGCGAGCACCGGCGCCCCGGTCTCAGCTTCGCTGGGATCTTCGCCGTCACCTTCCTCGGCCTGATCGCGGTCGGCTCGGTGCTGCCGGTCCTGCCGCGCTACGTCCGCGGCCCGCTCGACTCGAGCGACCTCGCGGTCGGCGTCGTGATCGGCTCCTACGCGGTCACCGGCCTGCTCCTGCGGCCGGTCGCCGGGCGGCTCGCCGACACCCGCGGCCGCCGCCCGACGGTGCTGGCCGGGGCGGTGCTGGTCTCGCTGAGCGGCCTCCTCTACCTCCCCCACCTCGGCATCCCCGGCCTGATCTTCGCCCGCCTCGTCCTCGGCGCCGGCGAGGGCGCCCTCTATACCGCCGGCTCGGCCTGGATCGTCGACATGGCGCCGGCGGAGCGCCGCGGGCGCATCCTCGGCCTCTACGGGCTGGCCGTCTGGGGCGGGCTCAGCGTCGGGCCGCTGCTCGGCGAGGTGCTGCTGCACGCCTTCAGCTACTCGACGGTCTGGATCACCGCCGCGGTCCTCCCGCTCGTCGGCGCGGCGATCGCGCTCCGCGTCCCCGACCCCTTCCAGCCGCTCGCCCACGCCGAGCCGCACCCGCTGATCGCCCCGGAGGCGGTGCGGCCCGGGCTCGCCGTGGCGCTCGCCTCGGTCGGCTACGCGACCCTCGCCGCCTTCATCGTCCTCCTGCTCGAATCCCGCGGGGTCGGCCACGGCGCCACCGTCTTTGCCGCCTTCGCGGCGATGATCGTGCTGGCGCGGCTGCTCGCCGGCCACCTGCCCGACCGGTACGGCCCGGCGCCGGTGGCGATCGGCGCGGTCCTGGTCGAGGCCTCCGGGCTGCTGCTGATCGCCCTCTCCCACAGCCTCGTCCTCGCCCTGGTCGGCGGGATGGCGATGGGCGGCGGCTTCTCGCTGCTCAACCCCTCGCTGATGCTGATTGCCGTCGGGCGCGTCTCCCAGGCCGCGCGCGGCGCCGCGATGGGCACCTACACCGCCTTCTTCGACGCGGGCGTCGGCATCGGCGCGCCGCTGGCCGGCCTCGCCGCCGCGTTGACCAGCTATGAGGGCGCCTTCGTGCTCGCCGCCGCGGTTGCCGTCTGCTCGGCGCTGCTGATCGCGCTGACGCTGCGGCGCGAGCAGCAGCCGCCGGCGCGCGGCCTCAGCGTTCGCTGATCAGCAGCGTCTGCAGCGCCCGGCCGATCCGACCGCCTTCGTCGAAGAGGGTCGACTCGGCGGTCCCGACTCCGTTTCCGCGCGGCAGGGTCGCGGCGTCGACGCCGATCCACTCCCCCTTCGGCATCCGCTCGAAGTGGACGGTGAGGTCGACATTGATGAAGAGGAAGCGGCGGAAGTCGAGCGCGGCGCTGATCCCGTTGCCGACGTCGGCGGCGACGAGCGCGCGCTGCAGCGGCGTCGGCTCCTCCCCCGACACCAATGCCTGGCGCATCCGCAGCCAGGCGGTGGCCGGGCCGGGCTCGAGGAAGCTGCCGGCGACGAAGCGGATCTCCATCGCCGAGTGGTAGCCGTGCTCCTCCCCGGTCGGGAAGAACCCGGCCGGCTCTCCCTTCTCGGGCAGAGGCGGCGGCTGGCTGGCGATCAGCGCCTCTCCCGGCAGCTCCAGCCTGGTCTTGCGCAGCCGCCAGCCGCGCACCCGCATCAGCACCTCGCCCGCCTCGTCGCTCAGCTCGGCCTCGACCATCTGCACGCGGCGGCCCGGCCGCGCCACCCGCGCCTCGACGCGGACCGGAGCGATCGGCACCGAGCGCAGGATCTCGAAGGTGACGCGGCCCACCTGGAACTCCTCGGAGTCCGGCAGCCCCTCGATCGCGTAGCCGAGCAGCGCCGCCGGCGGCCCCGCATGCTGCGCCCCGGGGTCCCAAGGCCCCCGGGTGAGCTCGGTAGCGCGGAAGAGATCGCCGTCGCGCTCGTAGAAGGCGTCGAACACGCCGCGCATCGTTTCAGCAGGAGCGGCTGCCGAACTCCTCGGTCCAGACGTGGGCGCCCTTGACGCCTTCGAGTCTGCCGGTCTGCAGGCCGATGCCGATGTCTTCGTAGTCGCCGAGGATGTTTTCCCGGTGCCCCTGCGAGTGCATCCAGGCTTCGAAGATCGAGCGCGGCGTCCCGAGGCCGCCGCTCCCCCAGGCGATGTTCTCGCCCTCGCTGCAACCCTGGTAGCCGAAGCGCGTCATCCAGTAGGTGAAGTCGCGACCGCAGGCTTCGTGGCTGAACTGGTTGCAGCGGAGGATGTCGCGGGACTTGTGGTCGGCGGCCTTGGTGAGGGTGCGCAGCGCCGTCAGGGGAACGAGCCCGCGTGAGGTCCGGGCCTGGTTGACGAGGCAGACCATCGTCTGCTCCTGGGCGTCGAAGGAGGCGGTGCTGTCGGTCTGGCCGCGGCAGGCCTGAGCACCGCTCGGGAGAGCGAGAAAGCAGGCCGCGAGGAGCAGGCCGGCGATGGTTCCGCTTCGCGTCACGGCCTCGTAATACCCGAGGCGTACTCTCTTCACAAGAGAGAAAGGAGCGAGATGGCAACGAAAGTCCAGAAAAGCGAGCAGGAGTGGCGGGAGCAGCTGACGCCCGAGCAGTATGAGGTGACCCGCAAGGCCGGCACCGAGCGCGCCTTCACCGGGCCCTATGTCGACGAGAAGGCGGAGGGGATGTACCGCTGCGTCTGCTGCGGCACCGAGCTCTTCTCCTCGGACACGAAGTTCGATTCGGGGACCGGCTGGCCCAGCTTCACCGAGCCGGCCAATCTCGAGCACGTCGAGCTGCGCCCCGACAACAGCCTCTTCATGCGGCGCACCGAGGTCGTCTGCAAGCACTGCGACGCCCACCTCGGCCACGTCTTCGACGACGGCCCGGCCGACAAAGGCGGTCAGCGCTACTGCATCAACGGCTGCGCCCTGACGCTGGAGAAGAAGGAGAGCTAAAGAGCTCCGCCGGGCGACGGGACGAAAACGGTCCTATATAGACCGAAATCGGCCCGTCGGCCTCAGAGAGCGCCGCCGCCGGCACCGAGGTAGCTGAAGCGGACGGCTAGGGCGACCGCCTCGGTGCGGGTGTCTACCTCGAGCTTGGCGATCGCGTTGCGCACGTGGGTGTGCACGGTCGCCGGGCTCAGCTGCAGCCGGTCGGCGATTTCTTTGACCCGCAGCCCCTCGGCCAGCAGCTCGAGGATCTGCCGCTCCCGCGGCGAGAGCTCGAGCAGTTTCTCGACCTCGGAAGGCTTGCCGCCGGCGAAGTCGCCGCCGAGGAAGGTGCCGCCCTGGGTCACCGCTTTGACCGCTTTGGCGATGTCCTCGGCCGGCGCCGACTTCAGCACGTAGCCGGAGGCGCCGGCGCGCAGGGCGAGCGCCAGCAGGTCCGGTTGCGCGTGCGCGGTGAAGATGATGACTTTGGTCCGCGGCCGGACTTTGAGGACCTCCTTGGTCGCCTCGATGCCGTCGCGCTTGGGCAGCTCGACGTCGATGATGAGGACGTCGGGTTCGAGTTCCTTGACGACGTCGACCACGTCGCGGCCGTTGCCCGCCTCGCCGACGATTTCGACGATGTTCGAGTTCGCCATCCGCGCTTTGATCGCGTCGCGGACGATCTCGTGGTCGTCGCAGAGGACGACACGCCGAGCTTCCCGCACGCCCGTGCTCATCACAGCCCTAGCTCCGTGCCGGTCATCGAGCGGGGATTCTTTCAGGCGCCCCGTACCGGTGCAAAGTTTTAGGTAGCGTGAAACCGCCGTCGCTTTCCTGCCGGTTCTCGATCAGGGCGATGATCGTGCGCCCGACGGCGCAGGCGGTTCCGTTCAGCGTGTGGACCGTTTGCGGTGCCGCACCCTCCTCGGGCCGGTAGCGGGCGCCCAGCCGGCGGGCCTGGTAGTCGGTCGTGTTCGAGCAGGAGGTGAGCTCGCGGAAGCGGCCCTGGCTCGGGATCCAGGCCTCGCAGTCGTACTTCTTCGCCGCCGGAGCGCCGAGGTCGCCGACGGCGACGTTGACGACGCGGTAGGGGATCTCGAGCTCGCCGAGGATCCGCTCCTCGATCGCCAGCAGCCGCTCG
The DNA here is from genome assembly GCA_035719145.1 of Solirubrobacterales bacterium. Classification (GTDB taxonomy): domain Bacteria; phylum Actinomycetota; class Thermoleophilia; order Solirubrobacterales; family 70-9; genus VAYN01. The sequence continues at coordinate 8,227 of DASTGL010000436.1, read as the reverse complement.
TGCTCCTCGCTCGAGGCGCTCGGCTCGACGAACGAGAACATCTCGACCTTGTCGAACTGGTGGACGCGGAAGATGCCGCGGGTGTCGCGCCCGGCGGCCCCGGCCTCGCGGCGGAAGCAGGTCGAGAAGGCGCAGTAGCGCAGCGGCAGCTCAGCGCCGTCGAGGATCTCGTTCGCGTGCAGGCCGGCAAGGCCGACCTCGGAGGTGCCGGTGAGGAAGAGCTCGTCCTTGGGGATCTCGTAGATCTGGTCGCGGGCCTCGGGCAGGAAGCCGGTGCCCTCCAGCGCCTCTTCGCGGACCAGGACCGGCGGCACCACCGGCTCGTGGCCCTCGGCGCGAACCGTCTCGATCGCGAAGCGGACCAGGGCCAGCTCGAGCAGGACCAGGTCCCCCTTCAGGTAGGCGAAGCGCGAGCCGGAGAGCTCGGCGGCCTTCTCCATCTCGATCAGCCCTAGGTCGGTGCCGATCTCGAGGTGGTCACGCGGCTCGAAGTCGAACTGCGGGCGCTCGCCGACCTCGCGGATGACGACTGCGTCCTCCTCGGTCATCCCTTCCGGCGCGTCGGGGTCGGGGACGTTGGGCAGGGTCAGCGCCAGCTCGCCGAGCTTGGCCTCCACCCCCTCCAGCTCCTCTTTTCCCGACTCGATCCGCTCCTTCAACCCCTGCACGGTCGCCATCAGCTCCTCGGCGTCTTCGCCCGCCTGTTTGCGTTCGCCGATCTGCTTGGAGAGCGTCTTGCGCTCGGCCTGCGCGTTCTCGACCTCGGGCAGCAGCTCGCGCCGGCGGGCATCCAGCACCAGCAGCTCGTCGACCTGCTCGGCGGCGCCGCGGCGCGCCAACGCGGCTTTGATCCGCTCGGGTTCGGAGCGGATCGCCTTCAGGTCAAGCATGGAAGCGCCCCGAACTAGGGTGATTCCTGGCCGGGACGCGGCGAGGATTCGGCGTCTTCACCGGCGTACTTGGCGACGAATTTGGCAACCGCCTTGGCTTCGTCGCCGACGACGATGTTCTGGGGCATGATCGCGCCGGAGAAGCCGCCGTTCTGGATCGCGAAGAGCACATCGTTGTATTCCTCTTCGCGCTGGTTCAGGTTCGGGCCCTGCGTCCGCTCGCCGCGGTTGCCGCTCCCCTGCGTGCCGGCGGCGCTCAGCGTGTGGCAGCCCGAGCAGTGGGTGGCGAAGAGCTCGGCGCCCGCGTAGTTGGGGTCGTCCTGGGAGAGGGCGACCTTTTCCGAGCCGAAGGAGCCACAGGCAGTGAGCCCAAGGGCGACAGCGAGGAGGGCGGCTATGGCCAGTGCGGAACGCATGCGGCGGGCATCATATTGTCTAGCGCCGATCCAGTTACCTGACGATGCCGCCGCCCGATCCAGCCAGCTTCCGCGCCGCCATGGCAGGACTGCCCACCGGCGTCACGATCGTCACCGCGAACGGGCCCGAGGGACCGGCCGGGGCGACCGCCAACGCCGTCTCCTCCCTCTCGATCGAGCCGATGATGATGCTCGCCTGCCTCGACCGCGGCTCCCGCACCCTGCTCGCCGTCCAGGCCGCCGACTCCTTCGGCATCAGCGTCCTCCACGGCGGCCAGGAGCCGATCGCCCGCGCCTTCGCCACCAAGGCCCCGGTAGCCGAGAAGTGGTCCGGCGTCCCCTGGTCAGACCGCGACGGCATCCCGGCCATCGACGACGCCCTGATCTTCATCGCCTGCGACCTCCGCGACGTCCTAGCCGCAGGAGACCACGTAATAGTCACCGGCGAAGTCCGCGGCCTCGAATCGCGCGAAGGCGACCCGCTCGTGTTCCACGCCGGCAAGTACCGCCCGCTTCAATAGCGCTCAACAATCTCAGTGCGCAATTGAGCACCTATACGGTGCCGAATCGCACACTGAGATTTCTATCCATGATCAGAGGCCACTGGTGCCGGCCGCTCGCAGGGCGAGGAAGAAGATGACTCCGCAGCTGACGGCCATGATTCCCATCTCGCGGCGGACGATGGCCAGGGCCAGGGCTTCCTGGTCGGCTTGGGGGAGGTTCTCGTAGTCGGTTTCGCCTACCTCGCGGCTGGCGGCGTCGGCTCGGGCGCCCTCGGCGATGAAGGAGACGAGGAGCGGGAGGATGCCGTAGAGGTAGTGGAGGCCTTCCTTCGGCTCGTGGCTGGTGACGACGAGGAGGCCGCCGAGGAGGGCCTGGACGAAGACCGAGACCTGGGCCGCCCGCAGCAGGTACCAGAAGTTGATCGAGGGGCGGTCGCGGTACCAGGCGATGCCGCCGATGAGGCCCGCGGCCGCATTTAGCGCGATCAGACAGACGCCGACGGCGATGTGGAGGCCGACCACGGGCTAAATCCGCCCGAATGGGTCGGGATTCCGCTTGCTGATGCGGAAAATCACTATGTAGCAACATGTCACAAAGTCGGTATATAACAGGGAGGTACGGCGGCTAAAGCGGGTAGCTGACCCCGGTGACCCGGCCGCCGACCACAACCCCCACCTCCCCGTGCTGAAGAGCTATCTCCCGATCCTCGTCTTCGCCTTCCTCGGCCTCACGGTCGGCGGCGTCTTTGCGCTGGTCAACCACCTGGTCGGCCCGAAGAAACCGCCGCGCTCGACCGCCGCCGGCAAGCGCCAGGGCGAGCCCTACGAGTCCGGGATCCCGGTCGAGCCGGTGAAGGGTCTGCGCTTCGGCGTCACCTTCTACCTCGTCGCGATGCTCTTCATCCTCTTCGACATCGAGGTCGTCTTCCTCTACCCCATCGGGGTCATCCTCAAGGGCGCCGACAGCCTCCTCGTCCTCGGCGAGCTCGTCACCTTCGTCGTCCTCCTGCTTGTCGCCTTCGTCTACGTCTGGCGGAAGGGTGCGTTGGATTGGAGATAGAGCGCCGCTCCCTGCGCGAGAAACAGGTCCGGGCCCGCGACCTGCTCCGCGGCGACCTCGAGGGCGAAGACCTCGAGCGCTACGTCGAAGAACGGGTCGTCACCACCACCTTCGAGAAAGTCCAGAACTGGGCCCGCGCCAACTCGATCTTCCCGCTCACCTTCGGCCTTGCCTGCTGCGCGATCGAGGCGCCGATCTCGATCGTCACCGCCCGCTACGACCTCGCCCGCTTCGGCGCCGAGGCCCTGCGCGCCTCCCCCCGCCAGGCCGACCTGATCGTCCTCTCGGGCCGGGTCAGCATCAAAATGGCGCCGGTCGTCCGCCGCCTCTACGACCAGATGCTGGAGCCGAAGTGGGTGATGGCGATGGGCGCCTGCTCCTCCTCGGCGGGGATGTTCGCCAACTACGCCGTCGTCCAGGGTGCCGACAAGTTCATGCCGGTCGACATCTACGTGCCCGGCTGCCCGCCGCGTCCGGAGGCGGTCCTCTACGGCTTCACCAAGCTGCAGCGCAAGATCATGGGCAGCCCCGACCAGAGCTGGCGCCGGCGCTACGACGCCTACGGCACCGAGGAGTGGGCGCGCGGCGGCCCGCGCTCGGAACCGAGCCCGGAGGCGGCGAAGGCCTACGAGGAAGCGCGCCGCTCGGTCGAAGCGCTGCGCGAAGCCGGGGAGCCCTCCCTTGCCTGACGCTCCCGGACTCGAGCTGATCCGGGGGGAAATCGACCGCGACTGCCCCGGCGCCGTGCTCGCCACCTCCTTCGACCGCGCCCAGGCGGCGCTGATCGTCGACCCCGCCCGCATCCTCGAGGTGCTCGGCTGGCTGAAGGATCGGCCTGGCCAGCGCTACGACTTCCTCTCCAGCCTCCACGCAGCGGACTACCTCCCCCACCAACCGCGCTTCGCAGTCCACTACGAGCTGATCAACCGCGACCGGGTCGAGCGCATCCGCGTAAAAGCGATGCTCGAAGCAGACGGCGAGGAGCTGCCCGAGATCGACTCCTGCGTCGAGCTCTTCCCCACCGCCGAGGCCCAGGAGCGCGAAGTCTTCGACTTCTTCGGGATCGTCTTCCGCAACCACCCGAACCTGACCCGGATTCTGCTGCCCGAGGACTACGTCGGCTGGCCGCAGCGGCGCGACTTCCCGATCGGCGGCGAGCCGGTCACCTTCACCTACAGCGAGGCCCGCTATGACTGAGCTGGTCCAGGATCTCGACCGCGAGATCATGACCATCAACATCGGCCCGCACCACCCGGCGACCCACGGGGTGCTGCGGCTCGTCGTCGACCTCGAAGGCGAGATGGTGCGGGAGGTGCGGCCGGTGATCGGCTACGTCCACACCGGGATCGAAAAGTCCTGCGAGGACAAGAGCTACTGGAAGGTCATCCCCTTCGTCGAGCGGATGGACTACGTCTCCTACTTCTTCCAGATGGAGGCCTACTGCGGCGCGGTCGAGCGGCTGATCGACCTCGAGCTCCCGCCCCGCGCCAAATACCTGCGGACGATCTTCCTCGAGCTCAACCGCATCCACTCCCACCTCGTCTGGCTCGGCACCACCGCGCTCGACCTCGGCGCGATCTCGATGCTCTGGTACTGCTTCCGCGAGCGCGACAAGATCCTCGACCTCTTCGAGATGGCGACCGGGCAGCGGATGCACACCCGCTACTTCCAGGTCGGCGGCGTGATCGAGGACATCCCCCTCGGCTTCGAGGCCAAGTGCCGCGCCTTCGCCGAGGAAATGCCGATCCGGGTCGGCCAGTACGAAGACCTGCTCGACCGCAACGAGGTCTTCCTCTCGCGGACCAAAGGGACCGGGATCGTCTCCCGCGAGCGGCTGCTGGAGCTGGGCGTGACCGGGCCACTGCTGCGCGCCGCCGGCGACCCCTGGGACCTGCGCAAAGCCTTCGACTACCTCGTCTATCCCGAGCTCGACTTCAAGATCCCGGTCGGCACGGTCGGCGACAACTACGACCGCTACCGGGTGCGGGTGGCGGAGATGGTCGAGTCCTCGAAGATCGTCCTGCAGTGCCTCGACGCCCTCCCTGAGGGGCCGTTCATCGCCGACGACCGCAAGTACGTGCTGCCGCCGCGCTCGGAGCTCTCGACCTCGATGGAGAGCCTGATCCACCACTTCAAGCTCGTCACCGAGGGCTACCGGGTGGCGCCCGGCGAGGTCTACTACTCGATCGAGGGGCCGCGCGGGGAGCTCGGCTGCTTCGTCGTCGCCGACGGCTCGGCGAAGCCGGCCCGGGTCCACTTCCGCGACTCCTCCTTCGTCAACCTGCAGGCCTTCCGCGACATGGCGGTCGGCGGCTACGTCGCCGACATGATCGCCAGCCTCGGGATGCTCGACCCGATCCTCGGAGGCGTCGACCGATGAGCCCCGTCGACGGTCCCGGCATCAGCAACCCGAACCTCCCGGTCGACCCGGCCGTACGCGAGGGCCGCGTCCCTGGCCGCGCCGAGGAGGAGATCCCGGAGCTGCACGAAGTCGGCTGCCCGCCGGAGCTGCAGGAGCGGATCGAGATGCTGATGGGGCGCTACCCCGACCGCCGCTCGGCCTCGATCCCGGCGCTGTGGGCGGTGCAGGAGCGCTACGGCTGGTGCACGCCGGAGGGCGTCCGCCAGGCCGCTGCGGTGATGCGGGTGACGCCGGCCTACCTGGAGTCGGTCGCGAGCTTCTACGACCTCCTGCACACCTCCCCGGTCGGCCGCCACCGGATCGAGGTCTGCACCAACATCAGCTGCTGGATGCGCGGCGGCGACCGCCTGCTCGACGCCTTCGAGGCCGCCGCCGCGGGCGACGAGGACTTCTTCGTCACCGGCTTCGAGTGCCTCGGCGCCTGCGACATCGCCCCGATGGCCTCGATCAACCAGCGCTACTACGGTCCGCTGGAAGCGGCCGAGGCGGGGACCGCGATCGAGCAGCTGCGCTCCGAGGCCGAGGTGCTGCCCGAGAAGGCGCTGGCCAGGCGCGGACTGGCGGGGGACGCCTGATGGCCCACCGGCTGGAGAAGCGGGTCCTGCTCGAGCACGCCGAGGACCCGGCACTGCGGACGCTCGACGGCTACCGGCGCCTGGCGGGCGGCTACGAGACGCTCGAGCGCGCCTACAAGGACATGGAGCAGGACGAGGTCCTCAAAGAGCTCGAAGACTCGGGCCTGCGCGGCCGCGGCGGCGCCGGCTTCGCGATGGGCAAAAAGGCCTCCTTCCTCCCCCGCGGCGACATGGCCAAGTACCTCTGCTGCAACGCCGACGAGTCCGAGCCGGGCGCCTTCAAGGACCGCGAGCTGATGCAGCGCAATCCCCACCAGCTGATCGAGGGGATCGCGATCGCGGCGCTGGCCGCCGACGCCGGTCACGCCTTCATCTTCATCCGCGGCGAGTACGACGAACAGGCCGACATCCTCGACGCCGCCGTCGCCGAAGCCTACGAGGCGGGATACCTGGGGACGAACATCCTCGGCTGCCACCGCGACCTCGAGCTGGTCGTCCACCGCGGCGCCGGCGCCTACATCTGCGGCGAGGAGACCGCCCTGCTCGACGCGCTCGAGGGTAAGCGCGGCAACCCGCGCCTGAAGCCGCCCTTCCCGGCGGTCCAGGGCCTCTACGGCGGGCCGACCCTGATCAACAACGTCGAGACGCTCTCCAACGTGCCCCACATCGTCCGCCGCGGCGCCGCCTGGTTCCGCGAGTTCGGCACCGAGCAGTCGCCCGGGACCAAGGTCGTCTCGGTCTCCGGCGGCGTCCGCCGCCCCGGCAACTACGAGGTCGAGCTCGGGATCCCGACCCGGGAGCTGATCTACGACCTCGCCGGCGGCCCCGAGGACGGCCACGAGATCAAGGCCTTCTTCCCTGGCGGGTCTTCCTCGCCGGTGCTGACCGCCGAGGAGGGCCTCGACCTCCCCTACAGCTTCGAGGCGATGGCCGAGGCCGGCTCGATGCTCGGCTCCGGCTCGATCATCGTCTGCGACGACCGCGTCTCGATCCCGCACCTGGCGCTGCGGACGGCGCGCTTCTACCACCACGAGTCCTGCGGCAAGTGCGCCCCCTGCCGCGAGGGCACCAACTGGACCGTGAAGATGCTGGAGCGGATGGTTCGCGGCGAGGCGACCCCGCTCGACCTCGACATCGTCTCCTCGGTCCAGCAGAACATCATCGGCCACTGCCTCTGCGTCCTCGGCGACTCGATGGCGATGCCGGTCGGGGCGATGGTCCGCAAGTTCCGAGAGGAGTTCGAAGCCGTGATGGAGAACCCGGAGCTGGTCCTCGACCCGCACGCCGTCGTCCAAGGCGCGCCGGAGACCCTGGGGGCCTCGGCATGAGCCCGGCCGGACGCGAGGTGACGATCACGATCGACGGGCGCGAGGTGCCGGCGATCGAGGGCGAGATGCTCCACGACGCCGCCCGCAAGGGCGACGTCGAGATCCCCTACTTCTGTTACGAACCGAAACTCGGCGATCCGGTCGGCGCCTGCCGGATGTGCCTGGTCGAGATCGAGGGGATCCCGAAACTGCAGACCTCCTGCTCGACGCCCGTGCGCGAGGGGATGGTCGTCCACACCCGAACCGAGCAGGTCAAACACGCCCAGAGTGCAGTGGTCGAGTTCCTCCTCGTCAACCATCCGCTCGACTGCCCCGTCTGCGACAAAGGCGGCGAATGCCCGCTGCAGGACATCTCCTACGGCTGGGGTCCCGGCAAAAGCCGCGTGATCGACGAAAAGCGGCACTTCGAGAAGCCGATCGAGCTCTCGCCGCTGGTCGCGATCGACCGCGAGCGCTGCATCCTCTGCTACCGCTGCGTCCGCTTCAGCCAGGAGGTCTCCGAGGACGCCCAGCTGCAGCTGCTCGAGCGTGGCGACCGCACCTACGTCGGCACCTTCGACGAGCGCCCCTACGTGGCGCCGTTCCACGGCAACATCACCGACATCTGTCCGGTCGGAGCGCTGACCAGCTACACCTACCGCTTCCGCGCCCGGCCCTGGGACATCGAGCACGCCGGCTCGGTCTGCACCCTCTGCCCGAGCCAGTGCAACGTCAGCTTCACCGTCCGCGACGAGAAGGTGAAACGGGTGGTGACCCGCGACAACGCCGAGGTCGACGACGGCTGGATCTGCGACCGCGGCCGCTACGGCTTCGAGATGTTCGACGCGCCGGAGCGGGTGACCGCGCCGCGGCTTAAAGGCGGTGGCGAGGTCGGCTGGGACGTAGCGATCGAGAAGGCTGCGGAAGGGCTGCTCGCCGCAAGCGGAGGGAGGCAGGGGTGGTCCTCTCCGGACAACAGCGGGGAGGGTCCGGAGAGGACCACCCCTGCCTCCCTCCGCTTGCGGCGAGCAGCCCTTCCGCAGCCTTCTCGATC
>DASTGL010000435.1:0-3734 GCA_035719145.1 Solirubrobacterales bacterium | reverse complement strand
CTGACAATGGTGCCTTTGATGTGCTGCCGGGAGATTCCGGTGCCGGGGTCGATGCCGCGGGTGATCCGGGTGATGTTGCACTTCTACGGGGCCGCCGACCACGAGCCGGCTCACGTCTACGTCGGCGAGGCGCAGAAGCTGCGAGCCGACCTGGAATCGGCCCAGTAATCGAGGACGCGCCGGCTGGCTAGGCCGGATCCGGCGCCCGTCCGTCAGAATCTCTCGCCGATGACGATCACCTTTGCCGAGAAGCTCGCCCGCATGCCGGGCTACCAGGCCGGAGTCCCGACCGGGCAGGCGCCCGAGGCGATCGCCGCTGGGAACATCGCCCAGCTCGCCTCCAACGAGTCGCCGATCCCGCCGCACCCGCAGGTGGTCGAGGCGATCCAGAAGGCCGCCGGCTCGATGAACCGCTACCCCGACCCCGACGCGACCTTGCTGCGCCGGCGCCTCGCCGAGCGCTACGACGCCGAGCCGGGGCGCGTCGCCGTCGGCAACGGCTCCTGCGAGATCCTCCTCGCCGCCGCCGACGCGCTCTGCGAGCCCGACGCCGAGATCGTCTACGCCTGGCCCGCCTTCTCGATGTACCCGTACCTGCCGGCGCTGACCGGCGCCCGCGAGATCCGCGTGCCGCTGACCGAGGGCGACGTCCACGACCTCGACGCGATGGCGGCCGAGGTGACCGCGGCGACCCAGCTGCTGATCGTCTGCAATCCGAACAACCCGACCGCGACCCACATCCCGGCGGCGGAGATCGGCGCCTTCTGCGAGCGCATTCCCTCCCACGTGACCGTGATCCTCGACGAGGCCTACGTCGAGTTCCAGGCCCACGACGACCCCGACGCCACCCTCGATCTGCTGGCGGACTTCCCGAACCTGGTCGTCCTGCGCACCTTCTCCAAGTGCTACGGCCTCGCCGGGCTGCGGGTCGGCTACGCGATCGGCTCCGCCGGCTTCCGCGCCGCGGTCGACGCCGTGCGCCAGCCGTTCAGTGTCAACGCCCTCGCCCAGGCGGCCGGGGCCGAGGCGATCCGCCACCAGGACGACGTCCTGCGCCGGGTCGAGAGCACGATCGCCGCCCGTCTCACGGTCGAGGAGGGGCTGCACGGGCTCGGCCTGGCGACCAGCGACTCCCACGCCAACTTCTCCTGGGTCGATCTTGGCGACGCCGACGAAGACGCGGTCCTCGCCGGCCTCGCCGAGCGCGAGATTGCCGTGCGCCCTGGCAAGGCCCTCGGCGGCCCCGGTCACATCCGCGTCAGCTACGGGACGCCCGAGGAGAACGAGCGCTTCCTGCGCGGCCTGTCGGAAATACTTGACTAACGAAGCGCCCGTGGTACAACCTCGTGCAAGGTGAGGTTGGACAAACGCACATCCACGGGCAGCGCTAGGGCGCTCGACGCTGCCGTCGCGCCAGTCCGCTCCACCTACCGGTATTGGCGATTTAGCTAGGCGTTCGGCCTGGCGGCGTCGTGCCGCCCGAAGACTCAGATCTTCCCGGCCGAGCGCCGTCTCAGTTGTCGTTGCGTACGCACGCGCCGACCCAGCCCGGCAGCGAGCACCCAGAAAGTACGATTTGAAGGCTTTGGAGAAAGGCGAAGGCAAAATGTTCATCGGAATGGAGGGGGCCAAGCGAGACGGCGTCCGCGATACGCGGATCGGGAAAATCGTCGAGCTGGTGCCGCCGGAAAAGCTCCTGGCGGAGCTGCCGCTCGGGGAGGAGCGGGCGAAAGCGGTGATCCGCGGCCGCGAGGAAGTGCGGAAGGTGCTGCAGGGAGAGGACCCGCGGCTGATGGTCGTGGTCGGGCCGTGCAGCGTCCACGATCCGAAAGCGGCGATGGAGTACGCGACGAAGCTGAGCGCGCTGGCGCGCCAGCTGCGCGACGACGTCCTCGTCGTGATGCGGGTCTACTTCGAGAAGCCGCGGACGACGACGGGGTGGAAGGGGCTGATCAACGACCCGCACCTCGACGAAAGCGGCGACGTCAACGCCGGCCTGCGGATCGCCCGCAAACTGCTGCTGGAGGTGCTGGACACCGGGCTGCCGATCGGCTGCGAGTTCCTCGACCCGATCACGCCGCAGTACATCGCCGACTGCGTCGCCTGGGGGGCGATCGGGGCGCGCACCTCCGAGAGCCAGACCCACCGCCAGCTCGCCAGCGGGCTGTCGATGCCGATCGGGTTCAAGAACCGGACCGACGGCAACATCCAGATCGCGGTCGACGCGGTGCGGGCGGCGGCGGCCCCGCACGCCTTCGCCGGGATCGACGACGCGGGCGCGCCGGCGATCCTGCACACCACCGGCAACCCCGACTGCCACATCATCCTCCGCGGCGGCCACGGCCAGCCGAACTATCACCCGCCCGAGGTCGAAGACGCCCTGGTCACGCTCGGCGTGGCCGGGCGGCCGGAGCGGCTTGTGATCGACGCCTCGCACGACAACAGCGGCAAGGACCCCGAGAAGCAGTTCTTCGCCGCGGGCGACATCGCCGACCAGGTCGCCGACGGCAACAAGGCGATCGTCGGGGTGATGCTGGAGTCGTTCCTGGTCGAGGGGCGGCAGAACCTGGTGCCGGGCGAGGAGCTCGTCTACGGGCAGTCGATCACCGACGCCTGCATCGACTGGGAGGACACGGTCTCAGCGCTGGAGCGGTTCGCTTCGGCGGTGGAGGCACGGCGCGGCATCTGAGCCCGCGCCTCCGTCCATGAAGATCGCCGTCCTCGGGGTGGGCCTGATCGGAGGCTCGATCGGGCTCGCCGCCCGGCGGCGGCTGGAGGCGGAGGTGGTCGGCTGTGGGCGCAGCCCGGAGCGGCTGGCACGGGCGGTCGAGCTGGGGGCGATCGACCGCGGCGCCGGCTCGCTCGCCGAGGCCTGCGAGGGCGCCGACGTCGTCTTCTGCGCCGGCCCGGTGGCGGTGCTGCCCGAGCAGGCGCGCGAGGCGCTGGCGGCCTCCGGGCCCGAGACCGTGGTCACCGACGTCGGCTCGACCAAGTGCGAGCTGGTCGAGGCGGTAGGCGACGACGAGCGCTTCATCGGCGGCCATCCCCTGGCCGGGGCGGAGACGGCGGGGGTCGAGAACGCGCGCGAGGACCTCTTCGAGGGCGCCCGCTGGTACCTGACCCCGACAGAGCGCTCGAGCGGGCTCCTCTACGACCGCCTGCAGCGGACGCTCTCGGCATTGGGGGCGCGGCCGCAGGCGATCGACCCGGAGGGCCACGACCGCCTGATGGCGGCGATCAGCCATCTGCCGCACGTGCTGGCGAACGTCCTCGCCTGCGAGGCGGCCGACTCGCTGACACAGGACTCCGAACGCCTCCCCGATGTCGGCCCGAGCTTCCGCGACATGACCCGCGTCGCGGGCTCCAACCCGGCGATCTGGGCCGACATCTTCGCCACCAACCGCGAGGCGGTGGCGCGCTCGGTCGACTCGGTCGGCGAGCGCTTGCGCCACGCCGCGCAGCTGATCCGCGAGGGCGACCGCGAGGCGCTCGCGTCCTGGCACGGGGCGGCAGGAGAGGCGCGCGGGCGCCTGCTCGAAGCCGAGTCCGAGGCCGGGCCGCTGCGCGAGCTGCGGATCGTCGTCGCCAACAAGCCCGGGACGATCGCCGAGCTGGCCCTGGCGCTCGGCGAGGCCGGCGTCAACATCGAGGACATGGCGCTTCACCCGGCGCCGGACATGACCTCCGGCGCGGTCTCCCTCTGGGTCGGCGGCGACGAGCAGGCGGAGAGGGCG
>DASTGL010000434.1:0-4266 GCA_035719145.1 Solirubrobacterales bacterium | reverse complement strand
GTATTTGACGTAGCGGGCGAGGTCGTCGACTTCGCTTTGGGTGAGGTGGTCGAAGCCCGGCATCACGTAGGGGCCGATGCGGACCGCCTCGGCGACGTCGAGGGCGCTGGCGGCGCCGAGGTCGGGGATGACGGCGCCCGGCATGATGCCGCCACGACCGACGATCTGGTGGCAGCCGGCGCAGTTCTCGGTGAACAGTTTCTGCCCTTCGGCGAGGTCGCCGTTTTCGGGATGCACTGCCGGGATCGGCGGCCCGCCGAGGCTGCCGACGTACCTCGTCAGCGCCCGGACCTCGGCCTCGCTGTAAGGAGATGGCCCGCGCTGGGGCTCTTCGTCGGGCCGGTCGAGCGGCATCCGCCCGGTCCGCAGGTAGAAGTCAGCGGCCTCTTCGCCGACCCCGACCAGCGAGGGCCCGTGGCCCTTCACGCCTTCGGCGTCGAAGCCGTGACAGGAAGAGCAGCCCTGCACGAACAGCCGCAGGCCTTCCGATTCCGGTTCGCCCGAGGCCGCAGCTCCACCCCCAGCCGCTGGGGCCGCGGCACCAGCGGCTCGTTCGGCCCCGCTACTGCCAGGCGCCGCGCTCGCTTCCAGCGCAAAGAGCGAAATCGACGCCGCGAGCAGCGCCAACGGAACGAACACCCGAAGCCGCCTCACGCCGACCCTCCCTCGCGAACCCCCACCTGCCGACGGGACGATTTCGATCTACATAGGCCGCTTTTCGTCCCGTCGGCAGAGGGAGTGGCGGCGGTCGAGGCGGTGGTGTGTTCGTGCAGGCGCTGGAGGCGCTCTTCGCGCTTTACCGCGGCCAAGCCGGCTAGGACGAGGGCGGCCGCGAAGGGGAGGTCGCCGGCCCACATCGCGGTCGCGCCGGCGTCCTGTTCGCGGATCGCCGCTGCCGCCGTGGTGCCGATTGCGTAGGGCGCGTAGAAGACGCCGGTGGCGGTGCTGATCGCGACGCCGACGGCGATCATCGGCACCATCGCCGCCGTCAGCAGCGCCGTCACCCCGACCAGCGAGAGCGGCTTCGCCGCCGGGTCGGCGCCGAGGGCGGCGGCCCAGAAGAGCAGGCCGGCGCCGAGGTAGGCGCCGTGCTCGAGCGCGTGCAGCGGGTCGCTTTCCATCGCCCCGTCGAAGACCGCCGGCAGGTGCGTCGCCAGCACCACGACCGCGAAAACCGCCAGGGCGACGAGCGGGTTCAGTAGCGCCTGCAGCGGCCGCGAGCGCAACCACTCGGCGAGACGGCGGGCCCCGCGCGGCGGCAGCAGGTCGAACGCGACGCGGACCGGCTCGCCGAGGATCAACAGCGGCGGCGCCACCGCCAGCAGCAGCATGTGCTGGACCATGTGCAGCGGCAGGCTTTCGTCAGCCGCCGCGTCGAGCGGCGGCGAGAGCGCGATGCCGACCACGATCCACCCCGCGAGCAAGAAGGCGCCGCGCCGCACCGTCATCGGTCCTGGCCTCCAGCGCGCGGGGCCGCAGCCACCTCTGCCTGCCGAAGTGGAGGTGGGTGCGTCCCCGCCGTCCTTGCCAACCCCTTGTTTGCAAGCTCGCCCCGTCCCGCCGCCCGCTGCGCCCGCAGCTCACGCGCCACGCCCGCGATCCCGACGATCGTCATGCCGCCGCCGATGAAGGCCAGCCACGGCCCCAGCGCCGCGCCCAGCACCGTCAGGCCGATCGAGCACGCCAGCCAGACCGTCGCCGGGCTGCCGTCGGGGTCGGCGCCGCCGCCATCGACCTGGACCGAGCGTCGGGTCAGCGCCAGCAGGAAGGCAAGCACGAGGATGAAGACAGCGGCGCCCCCGAGCAGCGCCGGTTCCTCGACCCCCTTGTCGAAGAAGACCACCCCGACCCCAGTCAGCACGCTGAGGAATACCCCCCAGACGACGAAAGGGGGAAAGGCCGGCTTCCGCTTCCCCCTCACGCCGGCACCTCCGCTCCATCGTTTCCACCTTTTTCGCCCCTATAGGGGCCACAAGGGTGGAAACGACGCAGCCCGAGCTCGTGCAGGGGGTCGCGCCCTTGCTCGCGCAGGTCGAACAGCGGCGTGTGCGACCTGACCGGCGGCAGTGCCGCGAAGTTGTGGCGGGGCGGCGGCGAGGGCGTCGCCCACTCCAGCGTCTGCCCCTGCCACGGGTCCGGTCCCGCCGGCGCGCCCAGCCGCAGCGAGCGCATCACGTTGACGAGGAAGGCGAGGAAGCCGGAGAAGATCGTGAAGGCGCCGATCGTCGCCAGCGTGTTCAGCAGCGTCCAGTGGTGCAGCGGCAGGTAGTCGGCGACCCGCCGCGGCATCCCCTCGGAGCCGAGGAAGAACATCGGCAGGAAGGTCAGCAGCGCGCCGGCGAAGATGAGGACGAAGCTCGCCTTCGCCCAGCGCTCGTCGAGCAGCCGTCCCGTCGCCTTCGGGAACCAGTAGTGGATCGCCGTCAGCAGCCCGAAGACGGTGCCGCCGAACAGCGTGTAGTGGAAGTGGGCGACGACGAAGTAGCTGTCGTGCACGTGGTAGTCGAGCGGCGGCGAGGCGACCATGATCCCGGTCAGACCGCCGATCAGGAACAGCAGCACGAACCCGATCGCGAACAGCATCGGCGAGGCGAAGCGGATCCGCCCGCCGGCCATCGTCGCCAGGAAGCCGAAGTACTCGATCCCGGCCGGGACCAGGAGGATCGTCGAGGTCAGCGAGAAGTACTTGTTCGAGACTTGGTTGGTGGCGAACATGTGGTGCCCCCAGACGCTCATCGAGATCGCCGAGAACAGCAGCAGCGAGAGGACCGTCACCTTGAAGCCGAAGAAGCGGCGACGGGAGAAGGTGGCGATGGTTTCGCCGACCACGCCGACCAGAGGGAAGAAGACGACGTAGACGACCGGGTGCCCGTAGAACCAGAAGAGGTGCTGGTAGGTGATCGAGCCGTGCGGGGCCGAGGAGTAGATCGCAACGCCCTGGCGCTCCAGGTAGAGGAGCGTCATCCCGACCAGCAGGACCGGGAAGCCGGTGATCACCATAAACACGGTCACCAGCTCGCTCCAGGCGAAGAGCGGCATCCGCAGCATCGTCATCCCCGGCGCCCGCAGCCGCACCAGCGTGCCGAGCAGCGAGACCGCCTGCAGGGTCGAGCCGAGGGTGGCGAGGATCACCCCGAGCACCCAGAAGTCGGGGCCGATGCCGGGGCTGGTGCCGGCGTCCGAGAGTGGGAAGAAGGCGGTCCAGCCGAATTCGGGCGCCCCGTTCTTGGTCAGGAAGCCCGCATACATGACGAGCCCGCCGGCTAGCGTCAGCCAGTAGCCGCCGAGCGCCAGCCGCGGCCAGAGCAGGCGCGCGGCGCCGAGCTGCAGCGGCACGAAGTAGAGCCCGACGCCGAGTACCACCGGCACCGCGAAGAGGTAGAACATCGTCGAGCCGTGCATCGTGAACAGCTCGTTGTAGGTGTGGTCGCTGAGGAACTGCAGCCCGGGCTTGGCGAGCTCGGCCCGCATCGTCATCGCCATCGCGCCGCCGATCAGGAACCAGCAGAAGGCGGTCACCATCGTCAGCAGCCCGATCCGCTTGTGGTCGGTGCTGGAGAGGACTTCGAGCAGGGTGGCGCGGCGGCGCGAGCCGATCGGCGCTCGCAAGGGCATTGCCGTAGTCATGAAGCCCCTCGCGCCCAGCGTTCGAACGCCGCCTGCGGCATCACCAGGACGTTGAAGATCATGTCCCAGTGTTCGAGGCCGCAGAACTCGGCGCAGGCGCCGCCGCCGGGCTCGGTTTTCACCTTGCCGAAGACCATCTCCCAGCGGTTGGGGAAGGTCGGGAAGACGTCTCGCTTGAAGCGCTGGTGGGGGATCCAGAAGGAGTGGATGACGTCGATCGAGCGGCCTTCGAAGTCGACCTCGGTGTCGACCGGGACGCGCAGCACCGGCACGTGGTCCTGGGTCCCCTGTTCGACGACCCCGTATTCGGGATATTCGAAGCGCCAGTTCCAGCGGGCGCCGGTGACCTTCACTTCCAGCGGCCTGCCGTTGGCGGCGCTGTCGGTGCCGCCCGGCATGTGGCTGAAGGTGAGGAAGACGAGGAAGGCCGCGACGCAGGCGAGGCCGATCGCGTAGGCCGCCTCGAGCGGCTCGTTTTCGTCCCTGCCTTTGGGGATTGCCGGTGAGTTGGAGCGGGCTCGGTAGCGGAGGGTTAGGAAGAGGACGGCGCCGAGGATGATCAGGAAGACGGCCAGGGCTATCGGCCAGTACACGTTCCAGACGTCGTAGAACTGGTTGCGGGTGTCTATGGGCTTCATC
>DASTGL010000433.1:0-2923 GCA_035719145.1 Solirubrobacterales bacterium | reverse complement strand
GAAGGCGTCCGGTAGGGGGTACCCCCGGACCCCCTCAACCCCAGCGTTCTATTCGACCAGCAGGGTGAAGACGCCGACGTTGTTTTCGGTCACGTGCTCTTCCGGCACCGGTTCGACTTCGACTTCAAGCGTCACTTCACCGGTAGGAGTGGGCGTAAGCGGAATCACCGCCGTGCCGGTTTCGCCGGCCGGGAGTTCGTCGATTTCTCCCTTGATCGTGTTGCCTTCGGCGGTGACCGCGACGGTGACCCCGTTCTCGGTCGATTCACCCTGGTTCGTCACCTGCACTTCGAGTTCGACGCCTTCTTCGCCGGCGATGGTGGCCGGAGCGCCTTCGACCAGTTCGGTGCCGTTGACGATCACGCCGGCGAGTTCGGTGCCGTGGACGCCTCCCGTGGTCGAGCCGCTGTTGCCGCTGATCGCGCCGAGGGCATCGCTGACCGTGCTTTCTTCGAGCCACTTTTCGTCCGGCAGGAAGGCGCTCTTCGGCAATTCGTCGCCGGAGATCCCGTTGTCGGCGAGGACGCCGTCGGCTTCGGGGCGGACCACGTTTTCGTAGACGACGTCGCTCGCCAGCAGCTTCTGCATCTGCTTCGTGATCCCGGCCATCGCCTTCTCGGCGCCGTGGTCGCCGAGCGCGGTCGGCATCTTTTCGGCGATTTCGTCCATCGCGTTGGCGCGCAGCTCGTAGACGAGTTCGAGGTTGCGCTGCGGCTTGCTCATGTCGCCCGGCGCCCCCAGCGATTCGACCCGGGCGCGGTAGCCGTCCATCGCGCTGCGGTCGGCGTTGACCTCGTTGACGAAATCGGTGACGGAGGCGTTGCCCGGGCTTTCGAGCTTGCCGAAGAAGCGTTTGCTGGTCTGTTCGGTTCCTTCGACGATCTCCGCAACCTTGCGGCTGTAGTCGCTGAGGGCCGAATGGGCGCGGGCGTCGAGGCAGCCCTTCACCCCGAGCACGATCAGGATCAGCAGCAGCAGGCCGCCGCCGAGGGCGAGCGCGCGCCGCAGCATGATCTGCTGGCGTTCCGGGCGACGTTTGGGGCGCTCGCGCCGAGGCGGGCGTCGTGAGGCGAAGTCCTCCACGGGGCCGAGAGTATGAACATTGAGGTGGCCGCCGCGCCAGTTGACCCCGCAAACGGTGGGTTTTTCCCAGCCAGGCGCAGGAAACCAAGGGTGACTCGGCGAAGTTGATGCCGCCATGGTCGGCTCGCTCGTGCTCAACCGGTTCCTGATCGAGCGCCGCATCGGCAGCGGCGGCTTCGGCGTCGTCTACGAGGCTTGGGACGGCCGTCTCGAGCGCCCGGTCGCGGTGAAGGCGATCGAGCAGCGGGGGGAGGCCGGCCGCCGGGTCCTGCGCGAGGCCCAAGCCGCGGCGCGGCTCAACCACCCCGGCATCGTCACCCTCTACGAGATGGGGGAGGAGGACGGCAACGCGCTGCTGGTGACCGAGCTGGTCGAGGGCTCGACGCTCGCCCGCCTCGCCCACAACGGCGAGCTCTCCGACCGCGAGATCGGCGAGATCGGCGCCGACCTCTGCGAGGCGCTCGACCACGCCCACTCACGCGGCGTCGTCCACCGCGACATCAAGCCCCAGAACGTGCAGGTGATCGAGGACTCCGAACCCCGCGCGAAGCTGATGGACTTCGGCGTCGCCCATCTCGCCGGCGACACACCGCTGACCGCCGCCGGCGACGTCGTCGGCACCCTCGCCTACATGGCCCCGGAGCAGGCCGAGGGGAAGGCCGCCGGGCCCGAGTGCGACGTCTACTCGCTGGCGCTGACTCTGTACGAGTGCTGGAGCGGCGAGAACCCGCACCGCCGCGCCACCCCTGCCGCCACCGCCCGCGCGATCGGCGGCCGCGCCCGGCCGCTGCGCCGCCTCCGCCCCGACCTGCCGCGCGAGCTGACCGACACCGTCGACGCCTGTCTGGCGCCGCGGCCGAACCACCGTCCCTCGCTGGAGGAGCTCGGCACCGCGATCGAGGACTCCCTCGACGCCCTCGCCGACCACCTGCCGGAATCCCGGGGCCACGTCCTCACCCGCGTCGGCGCCCTCGCCGCCGCGGCCACCCTCGGCGGCTTCCTCGCCCTCCACGGCGCCGCCCTCCCATGAACTGCATCAAATTCTGGCGGTTTGACGACCACAATCTGATGCAGTTCGAATCGCTCTAGGATTTCTCCCATCGGCGCGCTAAGTCGTTTGGAGTCGATGTTCGAAGGCCTCGTCGAGGGGGTCTTCAGCCGTGCCTTCAGCTCCGAGGTGCAGCCGGTCGAACTGGCCCGCAAACTCGCCAAGGAAATGGACGCCCACAAGACCGCCTCGGTCCAGCGCGTCTACGTCCCCAACGAGTACACGGTCTTCCTCGGCCGCCAGGACCGCGGCAAGCTCGAAGGCTACGAGCGCTCGCTGGAGCAGGAGCTCTCCGGTTACCTGCTCGAGCACGCGCGGCGCCGCGGCTACGACCTGCTGACCCGGCCGCAGGTCGAGTTCGAGACCGACGAGCGGCTGCGGCTGGGCGAGTTCGGGATCCAGGCCCGCCTGGTGAAGCCGCCGGCCCACGAGGGCGCCGCGCCCGAACAAGGCGAAGAGGGGCACACGATGGTCTACTCGGCGGTCCGCGAGCGGGACCGCAGCCGGCCGAAACGGCCCGAGCAGGCGGTCGGCGCCCTGGTCTCCACGCGCGCGGTCGTCTCGCTTGCCGACCGCCGCTACGTCCTCGACGGCCCGCGGGCGACGATCGGGCGCTCGAAGTCGGTCGAGTGCGTGCTCTCCGACCCCAACGTCAGCCGCCGCCACGCCGAGCTGCGGCGCGAAGACAACGGCGACTGGCAGATCGTCGACCTCGGCTCGACCAACGGGATCAAGGTCAACGGCCGCCGCGTTCCGTCGACTCGGCTCAGCCCCGGCGACCAGGTCACCGTC
>DASTGL010000432.1:0-4149 GCA_035719145.1 Solirubrobacterales bacterium | reverse complement strand
TCGAAGATGTCGTCGATGCGGTCGCGGATGCGGCGGATTTCCGCCGGAGACGGGGGATCGGAGGAGATCAGCTCCTCGGCCAGGTTGCCGGAGCCGACCGGCCAGGAGCGAACGCTCTGGACGCCGCCGGTGACGGTGCCGAGGATCACCTCGGTCGAGCCGCCGCCGATGTCGACGACGCCGATCAAGCCCTCGGCCGGATGCCCCAGCGTCTTCGTCGCGCCGAGGAAAGAGAGGCGCCCCTCCTCCTCCTCGGGCAGGACCTCGATCGGGACCCCGGCGGCGCTGCCGACCTCCTCGGCGACGGCCTCGCAGTTGCTCGCCTCGCGGATCGCCGCCGTTGCCACGGCGCGGATCTCTTCGGCCCCCAGCTCCTGCGCGAGCCGGACCTGGGTGCCGACCACCTCGCCGACTTCCTCGATTTTCTCCCCGAGGATCGCGCCCTTCTTGTCGACCGCCTTGCCGATCCGCGTATAGGCCCGCTGCTCCATCACCTTCTTCAGCTGCCCGTCAACAGGCTCGGCCACCAGCAGCCGCGTCGTATTCGAACCAATATCTATCGCCGCACAAAGAGTCATGGGTATCCCCCACATCTTCCCAGGCGACTCGGATCTCAACCGCTAGGAAGGGTGCGACGCGTCCTCGAACTCGCGGAACAGTCCCGTGACCACGAAGGCGACCTGCTCGCCGATGTCGACCGCGTTGTCCGCCGTCCGCTCGATCGCCCGCGCCGCCAGCAGCATCGTCATCGCCCACTCGCGTTTGTCGATGTCGTCGCCGATCTCCAGGGCCAGGCGGAAGCAGTCGCGGTTGAGGTCGTCGACGACGTCGTCCTGGCGAACCAGGTCCTGCGCCATCTCGACGCTGCGCTCTTCGAAGGCCCGCTTCGCCTGCGTGATCAGCGTCTTCGTCTGCCGCCCCATCGTCAGGATCAGGCGCACCATCTCCTGGTCGGCCGGCGGCTCGTTGCCGGAGATCGGGATCACCTTGCAGATGTTCACGCACTGATCGCCCATCCGCTCGATGTTCTTCAGCACGTGCAGGAGTGAGGAGATCAGCCGCAGGTCGGTGGCCACCGGCGACTGCGTCGCCAGCAGCGTGATCAGCGCCTGGTGCACCTCGAGGTAGCGGCCGTCGATGCGGTCGTCGTCGGCGACGACCAGCTGCGCCAGCTCGACGTCCTGGTGCTCGACCGCTTCCAGGGTCCGCCCGAGGGCGGCGTTGACGAGGTCGAGCCCGCCGAGCGCGCTCGCCTCCAGGTTGGCCAGTTCCTCCAGGTATTCGGCGCGCGCCACTTCCGGCATCGTCTTCCTCCCCCCTAACCGAAGCGACCGCTGACGTAGTCCTCGGTCTCTTTCTTCTTGGGGTTGGTGAAGATCTCCTGGGTCGGGCCCATCTCGACCAGGTGCCCCGGCTTGCCGGTTTCGTCGAGGTTGAAGAAGGCGGTGATGTCGCTCGCTCGCGAGGCCTGCTGCATGTTGTGAGTGACGATCGCGATCGTGTAGCGGTTCTTCAGCTCGCCGATCAGGTCCTCGACCGCCAGCGTCGCCACCGGGTCGAGCGCCGAGCAGGGCTCGTCCATCAGCAGGACCTCCGGCTCGACCGCGATCGCCCGGGCGATGCAGAGCCGCTGCTGCTGGCCGCCGGAGAGGCCGCCGCCGGGCTTGTCGAGCCGGTCTTTGACCTCGTCCCAGAGGTGGGCGCCGCGGAGGCTGCGCTCCACCACCGAGTCCTTCTGCGCCTTGCTCACCTTGGTCGAGTTGAGGTTCAGCCCGGCGGCGACGTTGTCGTAGATCGACATCGTCGGGAACGGGTTCGGCTGCTGGAAGACCATCCCGATCAGCCGCCGCACCGCGACCGGGTCGACGGCGGCGTCGTAGACGTCCTCGCCGTCGAGCGTCACCTCGCCCTCGACCCGCGCCCCCGGCGTCAGCTCGTGCATCCGGTTGAGCGAGCGCAGGAAGGTCGTCTTGCCGCAGCCCGAGGAGCCGATCAGGGCCGTCACCTTGTTCGGCTCGATCGTCATCGTCACCTCTTCGACCGCGTGAAAGTCGCCGTAGAAGAGGTTGACCCCGCGGGTCTCGATCGTCTTCGCCCCGCGCCCGGAGACCGCGGCCGGCTCGGTCGAGGTGGCGGTGTTAGGACGGGACTCGGTCATCTCTCCCTTTTTGCCCTCCGTCTCCGGCTGGCTGCGTTTGGTTGCGGCTCCCAGCATCGATTTCAGCTTCCTTCCTTCCACTCTCAGCGGATCTCGGTCTTGTACCGCCGGTAGACGAGCCGGGCAGCAATGTTGAGGATCATCACGATCGCGATCAGGGTCAGGGCGGCGGCCCACGCCTTGTCGTAGGAGGCCTGTTTCATCACCCCGGGCGAGCGGTACTCGTTGTAGGCGTAGACGGCCAGGTTCTGCATGCGGCCGTTGAAGGGGTCGGTGTTCATCGAGTCGACGACACCGGTGGTGACCAGCAGCGGCGCGGTCTCGCCGATGATCCGGGCGATCGCGATCATCACCCCGGTGACGAGGCCGGCGAAGGCGGTCGGCAGGACGATCTTGGTGATCGTCTTCCACTTCGGAGTCCCCAGCGCGTAGGCGGCTTCGCGCAGGTGGTCGGGGACGATCTTCAAGACCTCCTCGGCGGAGCGGATCACGATCGGGATCATCAGCACCGAGAGCGCCACCGAGCCCATCACCCCGAGCCGGATCCCCGGCCCGAGGAAGATCTCGAACAGCGCGTAGGCGAAGAGGCCGGCGACGATCGAGGGGATCCCGGTCATCACGTCGACGAAGAAGGTCAGCGCCCGGCGCAGCCGCCCCTCCCCGTACTCGGTGAGGTAGATCGCCGCCATGATCCCGATCGGGACCGAGATCACCGAGGCGACGGCGGTGATGATCAGGGTTCCCATGATCGCGTGAGCGGCGCCGCCGCCGCCGACCACGCCGCGAGCATCCTCGGTGAAGAATTCGAGGCTCAGCCCGGGGATGCCGCGCTTGGCGACTTCGAAGATCAGCGAAAAGAGCGGGATCATCGCGAGGCCGAAGGCGGCCGCGATCGTCAGCGTCATCAGCCGGTCCTTGGCCCGCCGCGGGCCCTCGACGACCCGCGACCAGACGTAGAGGACGAGCGCCGAGAGCAAGGTCCCGAAGACCAGGGTGAGCGCCACGGTGAAGACGCCGGAGGCGAGCAGGACCGCCGCGACCGCGGCCGCCGAGCCGCCGACCACGGCCCAGGTTCCCCAGCGCGGCAGGCTGCCGCTGTCGCGGTCGAGCACGAGGCCGCTGGAAGCGTGGACGGGATGCGAGGCGCTCTCCATCGCTATTCCTGGTTCGAGCGGGCGATGATCGCCCGCGCTCCCATGTTGGTGACAAGGGTGATCGCGAAGAGGACGAGGCCGGTGGCGATCAGGGCGTTGATCGCCAGGCCGCTCGACTCGGGGAAGTTGAGGGCGATGTTGGCGGCGATCGTCGAGGGGTTCGCCTGGCTGATCAGGTTGAAGCTGACCGCGCCGGAGACCGAGAGGATGATCGTCACCGCCATCGTCTCCCCCAGCGCCCGGCCGAGGCCGAGCATGGCGCCGCTGATGATCGAGGACTTGCCGAAGGGCAGGACCGTCATCCGCAGCATCTCCCAGCGGGTGGCGCCCAGGGCGAGGGCGCCTTCCTGCAGCTTGCGCGGGGTCTGGGAGAAGACCTCGCGGGCGACCGCGGAGACGATCGGCAGGATCATCACCGTCAGCACCAGGCCGGCGACGAGCATCGTGCGCCCGGTGACCGAGGCCGGGCCCTCGAAGAAGGGGATGAAGCCGAGCTTCTGTTCGAGCCATTTCATCGGCCCCACCGCGGCCGGGCCGAGCACGAAGATGCCCCAGAGTCCGTAGACGATGCTTGGTATGGCGGCGAGCAGGTCGACCATGTAGCCGAGCGGCAGCAAAAGCCGCTTCGGCGCGATGTGGCTGATGAAGAGCGCCACCGCAACCGCGAGCGGGACGGCGAGGATCACCGCGATCGTCGCCGCCAGCACGGTGCCGAAGGCGAGCGGGGCGATGTAGTCGATCAGGCTCTTGCCCCCCGGCAGTTCGGAGGAGTTGGCGGTGATCGCCGGCGCCGCCTGGATCAGCAGGAAGGTCGCCACCCCCGCCAGCAGGGCGAGG
>DASTGL010000431.1:0-3120 GCA_035719145.1 Solirubrobacterales bacterium | reverse complement strand
ACAGCGGGGAGGGTCCGGCGACCCCCACACCCGGGCCCAGCCGGTCGCAGTGGTTATTTCGGACAGCTTCGGGCGTGCCTGGAGAGTCGGGCAGGCCGAGGTTGCCATCGGCTGCGCCGGGTTGCAGCCGCTGGACGACTGGCGCGGGCGGCGTGACGCGGGCGGCCGCGAGCTGAGCGCAACCGTGATCGCGATCGCCGATGAGGTCGCAGCAGCCGCGGACCTAGTGCGTAGAAAGGACGAGGGGGTGCCGGTGGTGATCGTTCGTGGCCTCGGCCGCTACGTCGGAGCGGAGGACGGCCCCGGTGCCGCCGCCCTCCGCCGCCCTCCCGGCGACGACTTATTTCGCTGACGCGAACCCAGAGGTCGCCAGGCAAGGACGCAGGAAGCCCTAATGGCAGCGCTATTTGGGCGACCGAGGACACAGCATGGCGGCCTCTGGGGCCGTCAGCGGTCCTTACCTACCGCGTCCTTGGCCTTGTCGGACACCTTGTCGAGACCGTCCTTGACGGCGCCGGAGGCCTTGTCGACCTTGCCCTCGCGCTTGAGGTCGTCGTCGCCCGTCAGGCTCCCGGCGGCCTCCTTGATGCGGCCCTTGGCGTCGTCCTTGTTGCGGATCTCGTCGCTCATTGCATCCCTCCGTCGAATTACGTGGATGCCACACGGCTACCCGAACCTGCCCCGGAGCGAACTGCATCAACTTGACCACCCAGCAGATAATCAAGTTGATGCAGTTCAGATCTGGAGGACGGCGGCGCCTCGGAAGCGGCCCGCGCGGAGGTCCTCTAGCGCCTCGTTGGCCTGCTCCAAGGGGTAGGCGGTGACCTCGGTTTGGACCGGGACATTCGGCGCGAGGGCGATGAACTGCTCGCCGTCTTCGCGCGTGAGGTTGGCTACCGAGCCGAGGACCCGCTCCTCCCAGAGCTCGCTGTAGGGGAAGGACGGGATGTCGCTCATGTGGATGCCGGCGCTGATGATCCGGGCGCCCTTGGCGCTGGCCCTCAGCGCCGCCGTCATCAAGGCGCCGACCGGGGCGAAGACGATCGCGCCGTCGAGCTCTTCGGGCGGCGTCTCCTCCGAGCCGCCCGCCCACTCGGCGCCGAGCCCTCGCGCGAAGGCCTGCGTCTCCGCGTCCCCGTCGCGGGTGAAGGCGAAGACGCGCCGGCCTTCGTGGACCGCGACCTGGCAGAGGATGTGGGCGGCGGCGCCGAAGCCGTAGAAGCCGATTCGCTCCGCCTCGCCGACCAGCCGCAGCGCCCGGTAGCCGATCAGGCCGGCGCAGAGGAGCGGCGCCGCCTGCAGGTCGGGGTAACCGTCCGGGATCGGGAAGCAGAAGCGGGCGTCGGCCGCCGCGACCTCGGCGTAGCCGCCGTCGATGTCGTAGCCGGTGAACTTGGCGTTGTCGCAGAGGTTCTCGCGGCCGCTGCGGCAGTAGCGGCACCCGCCGTCGGTCCAGCCGAGCCAGGGCACGCCGACGCGGTCGCCGGGGGCGAAGCGGTCGACCCCCTCCCCCAGCTCGCGAACGACGCCGACGATCTGGTGTCCCGGCACCAGCGGCAGCTTTGGGTGGTCGAGCTCGCCGTCGAGGATGTGGCGGTCGGTGCGACAGACGCCGCAGGCGCGGACGTCGAGCAGGACCTGGCCGGGCGCGGCGCTCGGCTCGGGCAGGTCCGCCGGCTGGAGCGGCTCCCCCTGCCTCTCCAGCACCATCGCCCGCATGGGATCAGGCAGCGGCTGGCGCTGAGTCGTAGGTCTCGACGATCTCGTACAGCGTCGTCCGCTGCGCCGGTTCCCGGCCCGCCGCCCGCGCCGCCGCGATCAGCTGCTCGGCCTCCAGCCGCACCCCGTGCTGGGAGCCGGCCATGCGGGAGATGTTCTCCTCCATCAGCGTGCCGCCGAGGTCGTTGACGCCCCAGCGCAGCGCCTCGGTCGCCCCCTCCAGCCCCATCTTCACCCAGCTCGCCTGCATGTTGGGGATGCTGCGCCCGAGGGCGAGGCGGAAGGCGGCGGTGTGCTTGAGGTTCTCCTCGATCGAGATCTCCTCGATCCCGTGCGTGCGTCCGAGCATCGTGTTGAACGGGATGAAGCTGAGCGGGACGAACTCGGTGATGCCCCCGGTCCGCTCCTGCAGGGCGCGGATCACCCGCATGTGGCGGGCGAGCTCGCGCGGCTCCTCGATGTGGCCGAACATCACCGTCGAAGTCGAGCGCAGGCCGGCGCGGTGGGAGGCTTCGATGATCTCGACCCAGCGACCGGCGGGAAGCTTGTTGGGCGAGATCCGCTGCCGCACCCCGTCGTCGAGCACCTCCGCCGCGGTCCCCGGCGTCGACCCGAGCCCGCACTCGAGCAGGTACTCGAAGACCTCCAGCGGCTCCTTGCCCGACCGCTCGCAGGCCCAGTTGATCTCCATCGGCGAGTAGGCATGCAGGTGCAGCTGCGGCGCCGTCTCCTTCGCCAGCCGCAGCCAACGCCCGTACTCCTCCAGGGTCAGGTCGGGATGTATCCCCCCCTGCATGCAGAGCTCGGTAGCGCCAAACTCAACCGCCTCTTCCACCCGAGCGGCGAAGTCCTCCTCGCTGACTTCGTAGGCATCGGGCGATCGCTTGCCCTGCCCAAACCCACAGAAGGCACAGCCCACCACGCAGACGTTGGTGAAGTTGATGTTCCGATTGACCACGAACGTGACCCGGTCTCCCGCCAGCTCCTGCCGCAACTCGTCAGCAGCAACCCGCATCTCCTCGATCACCTCGGGCCGCGTCTCGGCGAAAAGCGCAGTCAGCTCGTCCTCGGACAGCTCCCTCCCCTCTCGTCCCTTCTCGATCGCCAGAGGAGCCAGATCCGAGTCGATCTTCTCTTCCGACCGACGCCCCGACCCCTTGCGCGGAATGAACGACCAGTACTTCAGCTTGATCACATCCAAGACCCCCTGCTCCATCCACTCCGGGTCCATGTACTGCGGGTAGACACACAAGCGCTCGGTCAGGGCATAACCGCGAGGTGCCAGCTCCTTCCGCACCTGATGCGGCGACGGGAACGGCTCCTCGGGCGAGATGTGATCTCCATTGGCGCTGAGTCCCCCTAGATCGGTGGCGCCCGCTTCCACCAGCTCGGGCCACCAGT
>DASTGL010000430.1:0-4800 GCA_035719145.1 Solirubrobacterales bacterium | reverse complement strand
CCTGCTGCGGAGACGGTGGTCACGGCATAAACATTGGAGCCGCTTACAACGGGGATGTCACTGGTCCACTCGTCCCCGGTCGCAAGCGTGATGTTCGGCTGCTGCGAGAAGGCCGCCAGCAGCAAGGGCTCCGGAAGCTCTCCGCCTTCGTTCGCGCACGCCGACGCGGCAGCCGCGGGGGTGAGGGCGCTGGCATTCGCCGCCGTCTGCCAGCAGGCGCCCGCGAAGAGCCGCGTCCCCGGCTTGCAGCCCGCCTGGTAGCCGTTGAGGTTCTGCGCATTCACCGCGTTGGCGGCGTTGAGTGCAGTCTGCGCGTCTTTGGCCGCCTCGGCCGTGTCGGCATGGACGGCAGAGGGCACCTGGCCGAGGGTGGAGACGTCCACCTGCAGCCCCGTCACCGACCCGGGCGCCAGCCGGTCCCCCGGGATCGAACCCGGCGCCAGCTGCGTGCTCGGAATCGCCCCGGGCTTCAGCCGGTTGGCCGGCACCGAGTGCAGCGCCAGCCGGTTCCCAGGCAGTGACTTCACCTTCACCGCATGCCCGTTGATCTTCCCCGCCGCGTACACGGTCCCCGCCAGTGCCGCCACCAGTGCCACCGCCGCAACCACCAGCGCCGGCACCTGCCGCCAGATACCCCTGCTCATCTGTTTCTCCTTTGCCGCAGTCGATTGAACGAGACCCCATCACCGGATGGGACGTTTGAAGCGGCGGGCACCCTAGTCGCGAAATGAGCTGACTGGACGGATATCCGCACCGACATTCGGCAAGAGTTCGAGGTATAGGCTTGGCGCATGGAGAGGGACCCGGCGCGCGTCGCCTACGACGCCTTCGCGCCGATCTACAACGAGTTCAACCACCTGAACGACTACGAGAAGTGGCTCGGCCAGGTGCTGCTGCCCGAGCTGGAGAAGCACGGGTTGAAGCGGGGGAGGGCGTTGGACGTCGGCTGCGGGACCGGCCGGGCCTTTCCGCCGTTGCTGCGGCGCGGCTGGGAGGTGCGGGCTTGCGACCTCTCGCCGGCGATGCTGGAGCGGGCTCGGGAGGAGGGCGGCGGCGAGGTGGAGCTCGACGTCGTCGACATGCGCGAGCTTCCCGTCTACGGCGAGTTCGAGCACGTCCTCTCGCTCAACGACGCCGTCAACTACCTGCTCGGCGACGACGACCTGACGCAGGCGCTGGCGCGGATGCGCGCCAACCTGCCCGACGGCGGCCTGCTGCTCTTCGACGTCAACTCAAAAGGCACCTACGACTCCGGCGCCTGGTCGGGCGGCGAGCACACCGTCGAACACGGTGGCCGCAGCTGGACCTGGCGGGGCATCGGCGAGGTGGAGGGCGAACCGTCGGTCTTCGAAACCCGGATCGAAGGCGACGACATCGAGCCGATCGTCCACCGCGAGCGCTTCCGCCCGGAGCCCGAGGTGAGGGACGCGATGGCCGCCGCAGGCCTCGACTGCCTGGCCGCGCTCGGCATGCAGGAGATCGACGACCAGATCATCCTCTCCGACCCGCCGGACGAAAGCCGCGACTACAAGGTCGTCTACATCGGGAAGCGCGGCTGACCGCTAACCGGATCGGCGGGCCTGTCTTCAGTTCGGGTTGTTACCTGAACGCGGCGAACGAAAGGAGGTCAATCCCACCGTCGTGGGAATGAGTTGATCGACATCTCCTCGAGTTCGGCCAACGGACTCCCTTTCAAGTTCGGGCAGCCAGTTCAAGACCTCGTCAAGGGTCACACAGATCTGGTTCCAGTCGGCTTGCTCAACTAAAAGCGGCGTCCAAGACAGATGCCGATCGGTCTCGGCGTCAAACGTTCCGGCCTCGACGGCTTCCACCACTCGATCATGGTAGGAACTGAGGAACGACCATGAAACCTCGGTTCTCACCAGCCGGGGAAGGCTCTCCCAACTATCAGTGTCAAAGTAGGCGCGTCTGGTGTTGCGATATATGCGTTCCACGCCCCCGCCATTCCTACCTCCTCGTTTTTCCTCTATCACTTCCACATAACCCCAACTCGAGAGTTCTCGAAAGCAGCGAGATATATGGGAGAGCGATCCCCCGATCTCCTCCACGAACTGTGAAGGACTCATGGGGCGGGCGGTCAGCTCCATGAGGATCCGACAGCGCCAGCCGTTTGAAAGAGCCTTCGCCATCTTCGGCGAAATCCCGAACGGATCGGGGTCATCTTGCAAAGCCGGGGGCGACGCCTCGCGGTGAGGCGCTTTGAGGACGATCTCCACTGGCTGAGGCGATCGGAAGGACGCCAGGCCGACTACGGTCGGGACTGTTTCGCTGACCGCCGCAGCCGGCTTATCGATTGCGATCTCGAGAAGCCAAGCCAGGACGTCGTCCAACCTGTCCCCAAGTTGCCTCCAGGCGCGCCGATCAAGAGCAACCACGTCCCACGAGAGGTGGCGATCAACATCCTCGTCGAAGGTGCCGGCCTGAACGGCTTCAGCGATGCGAGCAAAGTAGGAGTCGAGGATGGAGCGAGAGACGGCGTCTCGACCAGAACGCGGGACGGTCTCCCAAGTCGCGGTGTCGAAGTGAGCCTTCCCGACTCCTTCATAAACGTGTTCGATGGCCGCGCCACTTCGGCGCCCTGGTCGTTCTTCGACCACTCTCACATAGCCCCACCGCGCGAGCTGTCTGAAGTACCGAGAGATAACCGTCAGCTCGCCACCCACTTCAGCAACGAACTGCGACGGGCTGAGCGTGCGCACGCTCAGCTCGGCCAAGATTCGGATCCGCCAAGGATCAGCGAGGGCACGGGCCATCTTCGCGCTGACTCCGAACGCGGTCGGTTCGGCTTGTGGGCTAAGAGTCACCACATCGTTCCCCCTCAGTGAAACCTGAATGCGCGGTGAACACTACCTAGTTTCCCTTTCGTCCCAAACTGGTGCATCGAACGGGGGATTGGTGGCGAACACTGCTAGCGATAGAGGAACCTCTATCTAAACGACTTTTGGGAAAGGGGGTTCATCAGATGAAGTTCGATCTGACGCCGGCAGCTTTGCCCATGTCGAGCACCACGAAGGGCGGCTGAGTCCGAGGAGCGGCTCTCTGGCCTGGAGAGCCGCTCATATTCTGCTAGTGCCAATCGCTACTAAATTAGTGGCAGCTCCTGCTTTCGTAACCCACTTGGCCTTCTTTTACGGTGCGCCAAGAGTCTTTATTGCTCTTGTGAATTGCGGCGAACCAGGCTGAGGAGGGTGGGAGTGGATTTTGTCGAAGCGGGCGACGGACGGCTGTCGACGCGTCTGGCCGAAACGCTTGATCCGAAGCTTCAAGACGCACTCGACCATCCGGTTCGACGTGAAGTGCTGAGGACTCTCAATCGGAGTGGGCGCTCGCGAGCAGTTTCTGAGTTGGGGGTAGAGCTCAACGGGTTTCCACTCAGTCAGCTCAACTACCACCTGCAGGTGCTGGCGCAGCTAGGCACGGTGGGAGCGGATTCCACTCACCTCAGGTTTGGGCAGGCGCACGCCCATTACGCCTCGGAAGTCTCCGATCGCAAAGAGGTGCTTGTGGTCTTGCGCGCAACCGAACGGCTGGATCGAGAGCGCCGTCAAGCTGCGGCCAGCGCGAGTGCTCCGTCCCACTTGACGATGTTCCGGGTGCCGCGCCCGACCCGTACGATCCGCCTCCGGGGCCGGAGCAAAGACAACCCGTAGTCGTGCGGTGCCCAGGGCGCTAGCGTCCGGGCTCCGTGCCCGACCTCCTCGTCCTCTTCCTCGCCGCCTGTGGGACCGCGCTTGCGACCGGGCTGGGTGCGATCCCGGTCTGGTTCCTGGGCGACCGGGCGGCGGCGTTGACGCCGTTCCTGCTCGGGATCGCGGCGGGGGTGATGGGGGTCGCCTCGGTCTTCGGGCTGCTGATCCCGGCGGCCGAAGAAGGGTCGGTCTGGGAGGTGCTTGCGGGGCTGGTTGCCGGCGGGGTGCTGCTGGGGGTGGCCCGGCGGCGGCTGCGGCCGGAGGCCGCCTTCATGGGGCGGCGGGGCGCGGGGGCGCGGACCTCGGCGCTCGTCTTCGCGGTCCTCTTCGTCCACAGCTTCCCCGAGGGCCTGGCGGTGGGGACCGCGTACGCCTCCGACCGGGCGGGGCTGAGCCTGTTCGTGATCGTCGCGATCGCGATCCAGAACATTCCCGAGGGCACCAGCGTCGCGATCCCGATGGAGAGCGCCGGCTTCGGCCGCGCGCGCCAGTTCTGGGCCGCGGTCGGGACCAGCGCCCCGCAGCCGGTCGGCGCTGTCCTCGCCTACCTGGCGGTCGATTCGGTGACGGCGCTGCTGCCGTTCTCCTTCGCCTTCGCCGCCGGCGCGATGCTGAGCCTGATCGCCATCGAGCTGCTGCCGCAGGCCTACGTCGGACCGCGCCGCCTCGGCCCCAGCCTCGGCCTCCTCGGCGGCGCCGCCGTGATGCTGGCCTTGGACCTACTTCTTGGCGTATAAGTCAAGGCCGACTATTGGTTCAAGTTGTATAACTGGTCGTAATGACCAGTCTGGCTGTCGAGATCAAGGAGATCCTCGAGGCGGAGGCGCGGGAAGCGCTCGCGGCAGGCTGGGCCGAGGTGCGCGAAGAGGAGGCCGAGATCGGCCTCACGCTCTTCCTCGAGCCGATGAAGCTGACGGCGGCACCGCTCGAGGTCTACTTCGATTCCGACCAGCTGCTGGTCTGCTCGCCCGGCCGCAACGACATGGTCTGCGAGTTCTTCTCCGAGGACCCGGAGGAGATCAAGCGGCAGGTGCGGGCGCTGACCCGGGCGGTGGTCGACGGCAGCTACGCCGAGCGGGTACAGGAAGGC
>DASTGL010000429.1:0-6083 GCA_035719145.1 Solirubrobacterales bacterium | reverse complement strand
GTATGGCGCGCACAATGTGCCGATTCAGTCGCGCCATAATCGCGGATGTGTCATACCGCGTCCTCAAAGCCGCCGATGCCTTCTGGCGGCGGTCGAATCAGATGCAGACGCCGAACACGGACCTTGGCGGGCAGTTAGAGGCTTCGGCGCTGGGGGCGCGGATGTGGCGGGTGGAGCCGGGGAAAGCTTCTACCCAGCACCGGCACTTCACCCAGGAGGAGCTCTATGTGCTGCTGGAGGGCGAGGGGCGGGTGCGGGTCGACGGCGAGGTGCTGACGCTGCAGCCGCTCGACGCGCTGCTGGTCGAGCCGGACACGGTGCGCCAGCTCTTCAACGACACCGACGCCGACCAGCTCTGGCTCGTGGTCGGCGCCCCGCAGGAATCCATCACCAGCACGCTCGATATGAGCGAGGAGCAGCTGCGCCACATGTACCCCGACGGCCCCAAGGCGCTGCCCCCGGAGCTGGGCGGAGGCCAGGCGGACTAAACCACCTCGAACTGCATCAAATTCTGGTCGTTATAGGGCCAGAATTTGATGCAGTTCAGAGGGCGAGGGAGATCGGTGCCTCGAGCAGGTCCTTGACGCGGGCGAGGAACTCGGCGCCCTCGGCGCCGTAGAGGATGCGGTGATCGCAGGCGATCGTCGCCTTCATCAGCTGGGCGGGGACGAGCTCGCCATTGCGGACGGCGGGGGCTTCGCGGATCGCGCCGATCGAGACGATCGCCGCCTGGCCCATGTTGATCACCGCGTCGAAGACCTCGATCCCGTACATGCCGAGGTTGGAGACGGTGAAGGTCCCGCCCGAGAGCTCCGGCGGGATGATCGAGCCATCGCGGACTTTGGCGGCGACGGTGCGGACGTCTTCGGCGATCTGCCGCAGCCCCTTCTTGTCAGCGTCGAAGATCGTCGGCACCACCAGCGCCTCCTCGGCGGCCACCGCGACCCCGACGTTGACCCGCGAGTACATCTCGAACCGCCCGTCGCGGTAGGCCCCGTTGGCTTTCGGAAACTCCCGCAAGGCGATCGCGCACGCCTTCACCACCATGTCGTTGAAGGAGGGAACGACCTCGCCATCCTTCGCCGCCGCTTTCAATGCCGCCCGAGCCTCGACCGCCTTCCCCATATCGATCTCGATCGTCAGATAGAAGTGCGGCGCAGTCGCCTTCGACTCAGCCATCCGCCGAGCGATCGTCTGCTGCAGCTTGTTCAGCTCCTGAACCCGAGTCTCCCCCTTGGCGGTCTCGACCGAGGAACTCGATTGCGGCACCGCAGCGGGAGCTTCCGCCCCTTCCACGTCCGACTTGACGATCCGCCCTCCAGGTCCAGAACCATGGAGAGAAGCCAACTGAAGTCCCTTCTCTCGAGCCAGCCGCCGAGCAAGCGGGGACGCTTTGACCCTCTCCCCGTCCGCCGTCTCCGACTCTCCAGCGGGTGGCACGGTAGGGGGGACCGCCCCTGAGGAAGCTTTAGCTACCGGAAGGGGTGGTGGGTCCCCTACCGTGACAGGACCCGCTGGCCGAGCGCCTTCGTCCCGACCCGAAGAGCCCCCAGCCCCGTCCCCCCCGATCCGAGCGATCGGAGTCCCGATCGGCAGCGTCTCCCCCTCCTGAGCGAGGATCTCCTGGAGCGTCCCCGCCACGTCTGCTTCGTAGGCCATGTTCGCCTTGTCGGTCTCGATTTCGACCAGCTCGTCCCCGACCGCGATCTCGTCACCGACCTGCTTCAGCCAGGTGAGGATCGTCCCCTCCTCCATCGAGTCGGAGAGGCGCGGCATCACCACGTCACTCACGGGGCAGCTCCATTCCTACAGGTTGCCACTTCGCCCCGCCGTCCCTCACCGCTGCGCCAGGATGGCGCCGCGCAGGAGCGACCCGGCGGCGGCGCGGAGGACGTCGGCGCGGAGCGCGGCCATCACTTCGGTCCGGCGGGCCTGCAGCCGCCCGACCGTGGCGATCGGCTCGACTTCGGGCCGCGGTTCCCCCGCCGCCGGTTGCGGCGGCGCCGTCGCCCGCGCCTGGTCGTAGGCGAGGCAGCCCTCGACGCCCTGGGCGATCAACTGGGCGCGGTAGTCGGCGCCTTCTTCGGTCGGGTGCAGGCCGTCGGACTGCATCAGCTCGGGATGGTGGACGGCGGTCGTGGCCCAGTCGGGCACCTGGGTGCCCGGTCGCGAGGCGGCGAATTCGGCGACGGTCCGGTTCTTGCCGGTGTTGTCGACGCCGTTGACGGTGAAGCCGTGGATCGTCGGCACGACCAGGCAGCGGTCGCCGACGGTTTCCGCCACCTTCGCGAGGTTGCCGGCGAGGATCTCGGGATATTCGGGGTTGTCGTTGGTGCCGGCGTCGAAGACGACGACGTCGTCGGAGGGTTCGTAGCTTTCCTGGAAGAGGTCGAAGACCTGGAAGCTGTTGTAGCCGCCTTTGGCGTTGACGACGAGTTCGACCCCGGGCAGGTAGCGGCCGAGGTAGGGCGAGGTCAGTTCCTCGAGGCTGTCGCCGACCACCAGCACGTGCGGGGCGGCCGCGGCAGGCGCGGCCGGGATCGCTAGGACGAGGAGCGCCAGCAGCAGCGCCGGCGCCGTCCTCCCGAAGCTGCCGATCCGCCGCACGAGAGGGGTTTCTACACGACGTAGACTGCCGCCGTGCCCGTCGCCGCCCGCGTCCAGACAGCCGGCTGCGTCGCGCTCGTCGCCCTGCTGCTCGCGGGCTGCGGCGGAGGCGGACCCGAGGGCACCGGAACGACCGACGGCACCGTCACCGCCGACGCCGTGACCACGACGCCCCAGCGGCCCGTCCCGAAGCACCGGAAGCCCGCCGCCGGGCCCTGCCAGATCCAGCTCGGCAGCTTCGTCGCCTCGATGGACTCGCTGCGCCGCCGCCTCGCCGTCGGCCTCACCTACGACCAGTACGTGGCCGAGGTGCGCGGCATCGGCTCCACTTACAAGAAGATCCCGATCGATCAGGTGGAGATCGACTGCCTCGCCGCCGTCGGCACCCCGGCCGAGAAGGCCTTCAACCGCTACATCGAGGCGGCCAACGACTGGGGCGAATGCGTCTCCGAAGCCGGCTGCAGCTCGGAAACGGTGGAACCGGTGCTGCAGCGGGGCTGGCGCATCGCCTCCCACTTCCTCAGCGAAGCCGACGAAGGCCTCAACGCGAGCGCTCCTTAAGCGCCGGGGCCGCCTTTCGGCGGCAGATGCGCGGAAGCCGCCCCCGAGGGGGCGGCTTCCGTCTGGTGCATGGAAACGAACGCGGGAACTGCGATCGGGCGGGACAAGACCCGACTCCCGTCGAAACGCCGGTGCCCGGGGTGGATTCCGCCGGGCGCCCGAACCAGTGCGGCGCCTAGCGGCCCTGCACCTCCAGAGTCCCATCAAGCATGTGATTCAAGTTAGGACCACCTCCTTTCTCTGGTCTGAGGATTGAAGCAAATCCGCAGGTCGGGGTCGAGCGCCTTTTCTGTCGGCGGGTCGTAGGCTGGCCGGATGAGCGAGCTGCCCGAGCACGTCGCCCGCAACCGGCGCTTCTGGAACGACTACGCCCCCAAGTGGGTCGAGGCCGGGCGCGAAGACTGGGCCGCCGCCGAACCGCGCTGGGGCAACTGGCGGGTCCCCGAGTCCGAAGTCGGCCTGCTCCCCGCCGAGCTGGCGGGAAAGGATGCGATCGAGCTCGGCTGCGGCACCGGCTACGTCTCCTCCTGGCTCGCCCGCCGCGGCGCCAAGCCGGTTGGGATCGACAACAGCGAAGCGCAGCTGGAGACGGCGCGCCGCTTCCAGCAGGAGTTCGGGATCGAGTTCCCGCTCCTGCACGGCAATGCCGAGGAAGTGCCCTATCCGGACGCTTCCTTCGACGTGGCGATCTCTGAGTACGGGGCGAGCATCTGGGCCGACCCCTACAAGTGGATCCCGGAGGCGAGCCGGCTGCTGCGCCCCGGCGGCGAGCTGGTCTTCCTCGTCAACTCGGTCTTCGCGATGCTCTGCTACCCGATCGACGAGACCGAGCCGCCGGGCGAGCGCCTGCTGCGCCCTTACTTCGGCATGCACCGGTTCGAATGGCCGCAAGACGAGTCGGTCGAATTCCACCTCCCCCACGGCAAGCTGATCGCGCTGCTGCGCGAGAGCGGCTTCGAGGTCGAGGAGCTGATCGAGATCCAGCCGCCGGAGGGCTCGACCACCCGCTTCCCGGGATCGGACCTCGAATGGTCGCGCCGCTGGCCGCTCGAGGAGGCCTGGAGGGCCCGCAAGCGCTAGCGGCGCTCCGGCCCCTCGCCCGGATCGGCTTGGTTTACCAATCGCTCGACGGGTATTGAGGGCACATGTCAATCGGACTGATAATCCTCATCGTCGTCGTTGCAAACGCGATCCTCGCCCTGATCGCGGTCTCCATGCAGAAAGCGAAAAAGAGGCGCGAACTCGAGCGCATGCGGCTCGAAGAACAGGCGGGCGGGCATCGTCGCGAGGCCGAGGCGCACGCCTCGAAGGCCGATCAGCGCGAGGAAGAGGCCCAGCAGCGCGAGGAAGAGGCCAAACAGGCCGAGCTGGAGGCGCGCGAAGCGGCTGAGCGGGCCGAGCGCGAGCGCAAGCTGGCTGAACATCACGGCGACAAAGCCCAAAACATCGAGCGCGAGCTCTAGTCGCGCCAATAGGCGCGGGAGAAGGGGAACCAAGTGCTGATCGGAGTCGTAATCGGAATCTGCGTCCTGCTGGCGATCCTGGGATTTCTCGTCCCCAGCCTCTCCAACCACGCCCGCCGCGGCAGCGACAAGGGCTTCTCGGCCGGCCAGCGCGCCGGCAGCAAGGCGCCCGGCCCGATCGGCCGCCTGCTCAGCAAGTCGTTCGGCAAATCCCAGAGCGCCGCCGACAAAAGCCACTCGGCCGGCAAGTCGGCGCGCGAGAAGCTGCCCCTCTAGAGGCCTCGCCTCCGCAGTAACAAAGGGGGGGCGCCGCCCGGCCGGGGAAGCCGAGCGACGCCGTTGTCATCGAGCCAGGGAAATGCCCGTTGACGTTCTTCAGCGCTTCGCGTGACAGACCCGGGTCATCGTGACCCCGAGCTGACGGCCGTCTTCGAAACCGAATTCGGCCTTGGCGAAGCTGAAGCTGGCGGCGGTGAAGCCGGAAGGCGCCGGGCAGCCGGCGGTAAAGAGCGCGTGGCGGCGGCCCTTGTATCTGAAGATCCGCCCGAGGGTCAGGGAGAGGCCCGAGACGTAGCCCCATTCGGCCGCGACCTGGGGCAGTTCGCCGGTCAGGGTGGTGCGGTAGGCGCCGGTGGTCCGCCCGATCTCGAAGACGATCACCTGCGACTGCGGCAGCGGCGCGGTGCCGTAGACGTGGACGAAGACGACGTGGCGGCCGTGGAAGATGCCGTTGAAGGCGGTGACTCCGCCGGCGGAGGGGAAGGGTGACTGTTCGGGCAGCACCACGTGCGCTGAGAAGGTGCCGGTGCCGATCACCGAATCGGGACAGGTTTCGATCGCTTCTTTGGTCGAAGCGGGGTTGATCTGGTGGTAGTGGCAGGCGGGCAGGCCGCGGTAGTCGAGCCGCCCGTTGCGGTTGATCGCCAGGGACATCGAGCGCAGCTGCGGCGGCTGGGCACCGTCGATCGTCTTGATTTCCCCCCCGAAGGCGACTTTGACCGGCGCCACCCCCTTGCGGGGAAGCGCGTTGGGGGAGATCCCTCCGGTGAAGGAGACCCGCAGGTTCCCTTCCTGGGTCACCTCGGCCGAGGCGAGGGAGCCCGAGCCGATAAGGCAGAGCGCCGCCGCGATCGCAGCGGCGCTCTTGATCCTCGTCCCGCGCATCTCTACTTCTTCTTGTGCTTCTTGCTGCAGCCGTTCAGGACGATCGGCCGTTCGTTGTGGAGCTTGCCGTTCTGGCCTTCCATGTGGACGGTCGCCCTTGCTGCCTTGCCCTTGCAGAGATTGCGGCTGTTGACCAGCAGGCTCTTCTTGCCGCCTTTCATCGAGAGCACGAATTTGGTCACCGGAGCGTCGGGGACGGTTTCGAACGTGTTCCTGATCCCGCCGTTCTTGGAGTCGATACGGCCGGAGAGCTCGATGTCGAACTGGCCCTTGAGGTCGGCCACCAGG
>DASTGL010000428.1:0-8088 GCA_035719145.1 Solirubrobacterales bacterium | reverse complement strand
GACGATCGGCGTGCCGATCGCGGCGATCCGGGTCCAGAACCGCATCCCCTCGGGGTCGGGCAGGGCGTCGAGCGGCCGCTCGGCCATCGCCCGGATGTCGGCGCCGGCAGCGAAGAAGTCGTCGCTGCCGGCGAGGACGATGCAGCGGACCTCGGGGTCGGCGTCGAGGCGCTCCAGGCTTTCCGCGATCTCGGCCCGCATCTGCGGCGAGAGCGCGTTGCGCGCCTCCGGCCGGTTCAGCCGCAGCAGGCCGACGTGAAACTGGTCGACCGAGACCTCGACCTGCGCCACGAAATCAGCCTCCGACGAGGGGCGTCATCGCGTTCTCGCCCGTCGCCGCGCGGCCGATGATCAGCTTCTGGATCTGCGAGGTGCCCTCGTAGAGCGTCGTCACCCGAGCGTCGCGCAGGTAGCGCTCGACCGGGTAGTCGTCGACGTAGCCGGAGCCGCCGTGGACCTGGATCGCCAGGTTCGCGCATTCGACCGCCGCCTCGGTCGCGTAGAGCTTGGCGATCGAGGTCTCGGTCGCGTTCGGCTTCTTTTCGTCCTTCAGCAGGCCGGCGCGCAGGACCAGCATCCGGCCGGCGTCGCGGCGGAGGATCATTTCGGTGATCATCTCCTGGACCAGCTGGAAGCGGGCCAGCGGGACGCCGAACTGCTTGCGGTCCTTGGCGTACTCGATCGAGCTCTGCACGCAGCCTTCGCAGATGCCGACGCAGCCGGCGGCGACGCTGTAGCGGCCGTTTTCGAGCGCGCTCATCGCGACTTTGAAGCCGTCGCCGACCTCGCCGAGCATCGCGTCCTCGCCGACCTCGACCTCGTCGAGGGAGATTTCGGCGGTGTCGGAGGCGCGCAGGCCGAGCTTGCCGTGGATCTCCTGGGTCGTGAAGCCCTCGCTGTCGGTCGGGACGATGAAGCAGGCGAGCCCGCGGTGCTTCTGCTCCGGGTCGGTCTGGGCGAAGATCAGGGCGAAGTCGGAGACGTTGCCGAGGCTGATCCACATCTTCTGGCCGCTGATCGACCAGCCGTTCTCGGTCTTGGTCGCGCGGGTGCGGAGGTTGGCGGCATCGGAGCCGGTGTCGGGCTCGGTCAGCCCGAAGCAGCCGAGGCCCTCGCCCGAGCAGAGCCGCGGCAGCCACCGCTGCTTCTGCTCCTCGCTGCCCCACTTCTCGATCGGTCCGCCGACCAGCGAGGTGCAGACCGAGACGACGGTGCGGGCGGAGGAGTCGGCGCGGCCGATCTCCTCGGCGATCAGCCCGTAGCCGATGTAGTCAAGACCCCGGCCGCCGTGCTCTTCGGCGATCGGCGCCCCGAGGAAGCCGACCTCGCCGAGCTTGCGCGCCAGCTCGCGGTCGAAGCGGCCGGCGCGGTCGTTCTCCTTGACGTTCGGCAGGATCTCCCGCTCGGCGAACTCGTGCGCGGTCTCGCGGATCAGCTTCTGCTCGTCGCTCAGCTGGAAGTCCATGGCCTTCGTCCCCCGTTCGTCTTTCGTTCTAAAGCTCGCGTAGCTCTCTACCCAGCGTCTCCGCGAAGGCATCCTGCGCTTCGCGGGTGCGGGGGCCGGGCGCGGCGTCGAAGTCGCGGCCGTCGATGGCGGCGACCGCCTGGATCTCCCGCGTGGTCGAGGCGAGGAAGGCCTCGCTCGCCGCTCGCAGGTCCTCGACAGGCCAGCTGCCCTCTTCCACGTGCAGCGCCCTCACCATCCGGTCGCGGGTGATCGACTCCAGCACGCCGTCGGCCAGCGCCGGCGTCCGCAGCTCGCCTTCGGGCGAGACCCAGAAGATCGAGGAGGTCGGCGGCTCCAGCACCGTGCCGTCGGGCCGGACCAGCACCGCCTCGTCAGCGCCCTGCGCTTTGGCGATCCGGGTCGCCTGCATGTTGGCGGCGTAGGAGAGCGACTTGACCCCGTTGAGGATCACGGTCGGGCAGTAGGTGACGGTCTGCAGGCGCACCGCCTCGGGGTGGGGCGGGATCGGCTCGGTCATCGCGAGGCGCCGGCCGCCGCGGGTGACGATCAGTCGCATCTGGCCTTCGACCGGGCCGGCCTGCGCGAGCAGGGCCTCGATCTCCGCTTCCAGGGCGGCGCGGTCGAACTCGAGCTCGATCGCCGACGCCGACCGCTCCAGGCGGTCGAGGTGGTCGACGAGCGCGAACGGTTTGCCGGCGTAGAGGCGGATCACCTCGAAGGCGCCGTCGCCGCGGTAGAGCCCGTCGTCCTTCAGCCCGATCGTCGCCTCGGCGGTCGGGGCGATCTGCCCGTCGACGCTGGCCAGCTCTGCGAAACCCTCGCTCACAGTCGCCGAGGCTACCTGTTGCCCGGCGCGGTCGTTAGCCGCGTTTGCTGTTGATCGGGCAGCGGTTGGGGTTGAGGCGCAGGCACCTGAGCACGCCCCAGCGGATCGCGAAGTGGCTGTCCCAGACGACGGAGTCGTCGCGGCGGACGTAGAAGGGGGTGACGGTGCCGCCGTAGACGAGGGGGCCGGCGATCCAGGCGAGTTCGCACTTGAAGCGGGCGCGGCTGGTGCGGCGGCAGTTGCCGGCGATTCGGTCCGCCTGTTCGAACTTCTTCCCGAACTGGTCGCGCAGGGTGCTGACGGCGAACAGCTCCGCCGCCGGCTTGCTCATCAGCGGGAACGGCGTCTTCGGGTCGAGGACAGGCCGCGGGCCGCCGGCTTCGGTGGCCGCGATCCATTCGCCGACCCAGGCGGAGACGAAGTCGGTCCGGGTCATCACGTTGGGGTCCTTGGTGCTGCAGGAGTTGCCGCCGGTGCTGATGATCCCCAGCTCGACCTGGGTGCCGTCCGGGCGGACCCCGATCGTCGGGCCGCCGCTGTCGCCGAAGCAGCCGCCGCTCTTGCGGGTCGGAAGATCGAGCGTGCAGATCTGAGCCGCCGGCGAGAAGGGGCTGAGGCGGTTGGTCTTGGCCTTGCAGAAGCTCGGCGGCTCGATGACCATCGAGGTCGTCCGCAGGCCGCTCGGCCCTTCCTGGGCGTTGGCCCGCGTCAGCCCCCATCCGGCCAGCTGCACGCTCGTCCCCGCCGCATAGAGGGCGGCGTCCCCGGCGCCTGCCAGCGCCAGCGGCGGCGCGGTGGTCGGCCGGTCGAGGATGAGGATGCCGGCGTCGCCGTGCAGGGTGCCGGGATCGAAACCGGGGAAGACGTGGGCTTCGACAACGTGGAAGACGTTCTCCGGCTTCGCTTCTTCGGGGCTGGTGACGCCGGTCGCCAGCGCGTACTCCTTCGCCGGGGTGAGGCCGCCGTGATCGAGGTCCTCGACGCAGTGGGCGGCGGTGAGGACGACCCGCGGCGCGACCACCGAGCCGGTGCAGGCGAAGCCGTGTTTGCCTTCGCGCGCTTCGATGAAGGAGAGGTAGGGGAACTCGGCGATCGAGCCGGCGCGGCCACCGACGATCGAGGCCTGCGCGGTCGGTTCAGCCGCCGCCGCTCCGGGCAGCGCGAGGGCCGCAAGTACGACGCACGCCAGGGCGACCAAGAGAACACGCCCGCGGAGATCTCCCCATGCCGTCACCCCTGGAGCCTATTAGTCCTGAGCGGTCAGGTCGTCGCGCTGGACGTCTAGACGGCTTCGAAGACGGTGGCCAGACCCTGGCCGACGCCGACGCAGAGGGTCGCGATCCCGTACCTGCCGCCGCGGCGGCGCAGCTCGCGGACCAGCGTGCCGGCGAGGCGGGCGCCGGAGCAGCCGAGCGGGTGGCCGAGGGCGATCGCGCCGCCGTTGACGTTCAGCCGCTCTTCGTCGATGCCGAGCTCGCGGGCGCAGGCGAGGACCTGGGAGGCGAAGGCCTCGTTCAGCTCGATCAGGTCGATGTCTTCTAGCGAGAGGCCGGCGTTCTTCAGCGCGTTGGGGACCGCCTTCAGCGGACCGACGCCCATGAAGGCCGGGTCGACGCCGGCGACGCCGGTGGTGACGACGCGGGCCAGCGGCTCGGCGCCGAGCTCTTCGACGCCCTTCTCGGAGGCGAGCAGCAGGCAGGCAGCGCCGTCGTTGAGGCTGGAGGCGTTGCCGGCGGTGACGGTGCCGCCCTCGCGGAAGGCGGGCCGCAGCTTCGCCAGCTTCTCGAGCGAGGTGTCGGCGCGCGGCCCCTCGTCGGCGGCGACGGTCACGGTTTCGCGTCCTCGCCGCGCCTCCACCGGCACGATCTCCTCGTCGAAGCGGCCGTCCTCGCGGGCGGCGACCGCGCGCTGGTGGCTGCGCAGGGCGAAGGCGTCCTGGTCCTCGCGGCTGATCCCGTAGCGCTCGGCGACGTTCTCGCCGGTCTCGCCCATCGACTCGGTCGAAACGCCGAGCTCGGCCATCCGCGGGTTGATCATCCGCCAGCCGAGGGTGGTGTCGTGCATCGTCTGCGGGCCGCGGGGGAGACCGCGCTCGGGCTTCTCGACCACCCACGGCGCCCGGCTCATCGACTCCACTCCGCCGGCCAGGTAGAAGTCGCCCTCGCCGCACTTGATCGCGCGGGCGGCGCTGTTGACCGCCTCCAGGCCGGAGGCGCAGAGGCGGTTGACGGTGGCCCCGGGGACGCTCTGCGGCAGGCCGGCGAGGAGCGCCGCCATCCGGGCGACGTCGCGGTTGTCCTCGCCGGACTGGTTGGCGGCGCCGAAGTAGACATCAACAACTTTCTCGGGATCAACCTTGCTGCGCTCGACGGTCGTCTGGATCACATGCGCGGCGAGGTCGTCCGGGCGGACGCCGGAGAGGGCGCCGCGGTAGGCGCCCATCGGGGTGCGCAGGGCTTCGACGATGTAGGCCTCAGGCATCGATTTGAACCGTATCCTTCTGGAGTGCTCTACCTACTGGGGACCGTGGGCATCGTTCTCTTCATGGTCGGCGTCCTGCTGGTCATCGGGCACTTCTACCCGGGCAGCTCAGCGAGCCTCGTCGACTGGTACCCGACCCGCTCACCCGAGGTCGAGGCGCAGAACGAGATCGACGACATCCGCCAGATGATGGAGGCGCAGAACGAGATGCGCCGTCGCCGCGGCGCCCCGGAGCTGACCGAGGAGGAGCTCCACCGCGGGGTCGCTGAGGACGAGCAGTTGCGCATGCGCGGTCGCGGGCCCTTCGATCCCTCGTAGAGTCCCGGGCGTGGCAAGAGCGCTGATCGTCGGCTGCGGCTGCCGCGGCCGGGAGCTGGGGGCCCAGCTGCTGGCCGAGGGCTGGGCGGTGCGCGGAACCAGCCGGCGCGAGGAGGGGCTGGCCGCGATCGAGGCGGCGGGGATCGAGCCGGCGGCGGCCGATCCCGACCGGCCCGGGACGATCCTCGAGCTGGTCAACGACGTCGCGATCCTCGTGCTGCTGCTCGGCGGCGCCGTAGGCAGTGAGGAGGAGCTGGCGACGATCCACGGCCCGCGCCTGGAGCGGCTGATGGAACGCCTGGTCGAAACCCCGGTCCGGGGCGTGCTCTACGAGGGAACTGAGGCGGGTGCGGAGGTCGTCGAGGCCGCGGCCCGCATCTGGCGGATCCCGGTGCGAATGATTTCCCCGAGTCTGTCTCAGACCACCTATGAGGGGACTGGAGACAGACTCGCGGATGAAGTGAAGGCTCTCCTGGCCGGCGAACCTAAAGAGCTAAACTCCGATAAGGATTCAGGTAATTAGAAGAAGCGCGAGAGGAGCAGGACAAAATGGCTCTACAGCTCGGTGACGAAGCCCCGAACTTCCAAGCTGACACCACGCAGGGACGGATCAACTTCCACGACTGGATCGACGGCTCGTGGGCTGTCTTGTTCTCCCACCCGAAAGACTTCACCCCGGTCTGCACGACCGAGCTCGGCTACATGGCCCGGATCCAGCCGGACTTCGAGAGCCGCGGCGTCAAAATCATCGGCCTCTCGGTCGACTCGCTCGACAAACACGAGGATTGGGCCCAGGACATCGAGGAGACGCAGGGCGCCAAGCCCGAGTACCCGATCATCAGCGACCCGAGCCTGGCGATCTCGAAGGCCTGGGGCATGCTGCCGGCGGACGTCGAGGGCGATGCTTCCGGTCGCACCCCGATGGACAACCAGACGGTCCGCAACGTCTTCGTCATCGGTCCTGACAAGAAGATCAAACTCATCCTCGTCTATCCGATGACCGCCGGCCGCAACTTCGACGAGGTGCTGCGGGTGATCGACTCGCTGCAGCTGACCGCCAACCACAAAGTCGCCACGCCGGCGCAGTGGAAAAAGGGCGAGGACGTGATCATCTCCGGCTCGGTCAAAGAGGACGAGGCGAAAGAACTCTGGCCCGAGGGCTGGGAGTCGCCGAAGCCATACATCCGGATCGTGCCGGAACCGTCTAAGACGCCGTAACCGGCGCCTGGCGGCGTCCTCGGTCGCTCGCGTGCGGAGCACGCCACGCTCCCTGCGTCCTTGCCAGGCTTGGTTACGCCGCCTTAGACCCGGTCTAACAAATCGCCGAGGATCCGCGCGGTGGCTCCCCAGATGAGGTGGCCTTCCACCTCGTAGGTGGGGGTGTGGACGGGGACGCCGCGGCGGACCAGGCGGCGCATCTCGTAGCCTTCGCGCAGCAGCTCCAGTGAGAAGGTGAGCACGGTCTCGACCTCGGTCGGGTTCGGCCGCAGGTCGAGCTCGCCGGGGTGGGGGACGGTGCCGACGAAGGGGTGGACGCGGTAGCCGGTGACGAAGGTCGAGACCGGCGCCAGCGCCCCGGTCAGCTCGACGGCGGCGGGGTCGAGGGCGATCTCCTCCTGCGCCTCACGTAGGGCCGTCGTCGCCAGGTCGGCGTCCTCGGGATCCTGGCGGCCACCGGGGAACGAGATCTCGCCGGCATGCCGCCGCAGGTCGGCGCGCCGCTCGGTGAAGATCAACCCCGGATCGTCCGGCCACCCGTAGAGCGCCAGCAGCACCGCCGCCT
This sequence comes from Solirubrobacterales bacterium, assembly GCA_035719145.1. GTDB lineage: Bacteria > Actinomycetota > Thermoleophilia > Solirubrobacterales > 70-9 > VAYN01. The sequence goes on along the minus strand of DASTGL010000428.1, from coordinate 1,212 downwards.
GCGTCCCCCGCCGCCCCGCCATCCGCGCGGCCTCCTCGGGCGTCAGAAGAACATCAGTGAGTTTGGTCATTGGTGAGATGGCGAAAACCAAGCCTGGCAAGGACGCAGGGAGCGTGGCGTGCTCTGCACGCGAGCGACCGAGGACGCCGTCAGGCGCCGGTTTGCAGCCATCTCAGATGATCACTTGCACGGTGCCGCCGTCAACGCTCCAAGCGGCGCCGGCTACGTAGGAGGCGCGCTCGGAGCAGAGGAAGACGATCGTCGCGGCGATCTCCTCGGCTTGGGCGAGGCGGCCGATCGGGCGCTTCGATCCGGCTTCGGCGAGGGCCTCCTCGCGGCTGTCCGCGCTAGACATCTCGAGGGACTGGTCGAGCAGGCCGCCCTCCTCCATCCACATCTCGGCTTCGACCGGGCCGGGGGCGACGGCGTTGACGAGGACGCCGGTCTCCGCGTAGCGGTCGGCGAACAGGCGGGAGAGAGAAAGCTCGGCGGCCTTGGCGACCGAGTACTCGGCCATCGCCGCCGAGGGCCGCTTGCCGGCGGTCGAGCAGACGTTGACGACGCGGCCCCAGCCGCGCTCGGCCATCGGCGGGATCGCCGCCCGCATCGCCCGCAGCGGCGCCATCACGTTCAGCTCGTACTGGGCGCGCCAGTCCTCGTCGGGGACGTCGTCGAGGTCGCGCCACTTCGCCGCGCCGGCGTTGTTGACGAGAACGTCGAGGGAGCCGAAGTGTTCCTCGGCCGCTCCCAGCATCAGTCGGCCGGCATCCTCGTCAGTGACGTCAAGGGGATACATAGCCACGGCGCCGCCGGCCGGCTCTGCCAGGCGCTCGGCTTCGTCGTAGACCGCCGCCAGCCGCTCCTCGCCGCGTGCTACCAGCAGCACCTTTGCGCCCTCGGCGCAGAGCTGCAGCGCGGTCGCCCGGCCGATGCCGCTGCTGGCCCCGGTGACGACGCAGGCGCGCCCGGCGAGGCCGAGGTCCATCAGGCGCTCTCCAGGCGCTCGACCACGTCGACGTGCGCCTCGCCGGCAAGGACCTTGTGGACGGGGCACTTGGTGGCAATTACCAGCAGCCGCCGTTTCTGCTCGGCGTCGAGGTGGCCGGGCAGCTTCAGCCCGACCTGGAAGCTCGCCGGCACCGGCCCCTCGTAGGACATCTCGACGTCGACCTCGACCGGGCCGACGTCCCAGCCTTTGCGCTCCGCGTACAT
>DASTGL010000427.1:0-2376 GCA_035719145.1 Solirubrobacterales bacterium | reverse complement strand
AGCTGGTCCCCGAGCGCAAGCGCCGCGCCTACGACCCGCGCCCGATCGTCGAGACCCTCTGCGACGAGGGCTCGGTCACCTTCCTGCGCGAGCGCTTCGCGCCCGAGATGGTGACGGCGCTGGCGCGGATCGAGGGCCGTCCGCTCGGGATCATCGCCAACGACACCCGCCACACCGCCGGCGCCGTCACCTCCGACGCGGCGGACAAGGCGGCGCGGCTGCTGCAGCTCTGCGACGCCTTCGGGCTCCCGGTCGTCTCCCTCGTCGACACCCCCGGCTACATGGTCGGCCCCGAGGCCGAGGCAACCGGGCTGGTCCGCCACGCCTCGCGGCTGCTCGTCGCCGGCGCCGCCCTGCGGGTGCCGCTCGTCGCCGTGATCCTGCGCCGTGGCTACGGGCTCGGCGCCCAGGCGATGGTCGGCGGCAGCCTGCACGAGCCGCTGCTGACGGTCGCCTGGCCGAGCGCCCACCTCGGGCCGATGGGCCTCGAGGGGGCAGTGCGGCTGGCGCTGCGCAAGGAGCTCGAGGCGATCGCCGACGAGGCCGAGCGCGAGCAGCGGGTCCGCGACCTCACCGCGCAGGCCGAAGAGAACGCCAAGGCGCTCAACGCCGCCGCTCTCTTCGAGCTCGACGACGTGATCGACCCGGCCGAGACCCGCGGCCTGATCGCCGCGACCCTCACCGCCGCCGGCGACGCCCGCCCGCCGGGCGCCCACCGCTTCGTCGACACCTGGTAGTTCACACATCCGTAAGGGGTGATGTGGGAGGCTCGGCCGGCCGACCGACGAAAGGAAGACCCGACCGATGCCCCAAACCGACTACTCCGACCTCAATGCGCTGTTCATCAACTGCACGCTGAAGCGCAGCCCCGAGACCTCCAACACCCAGGGGCTGATGGACAAGTCGATGGCTGTGATGCGGGCGCAGGGGGTCGAGGTCGACTGCCTGCGCTGGGTCGACCACGAGATCGCGATCGGCGTCTGGCCCGACATGACCGAACACGGCTGGGAGCGCGACGAGTGGCCGGAGATCTACGAGCGGGTGCTCGCCGCCGACATCCTCGTCCTCGGGATGCCGATCTGGCTGGGGGAGAAGTCCTCGGTCGCCACCCACGCGATCGAGCGCCTCTACGGCAACTCGCACCTGCTGAACGACCAGGGCCAGTGGGCCTACTACGGCCGCGTCGGCGGCTGCATCGTCACCGGCAACGAGGACGGGATCAAGCACTGCGCGATGAACGTCCTCTACTCGCTGCAGCACCTCGGCTACACGATCCCGCCGCAGGCGGACTCCGGCTGGATCGGCGAGGCCGGCCCGGGACCGTCTTACCTGGACGAGGACTCAGGTGGCCCCGACAACGACTTCACCAACCGCAACACCGTCTTCGCCGCCTGGAACCTGATGCACCTGGCCCGCATCCTCAAGGACGCCGGCGGCATCCCCGCCCACGGCAACCAGCCGAAAGAGTGGGAAGCCGGCTGCCGCTTCGACTCGCCCAACCCCGAGCACCGCGCCTAGCATCGTTTCCACCTTTTGGGCCCCTATGGGGGCCTCAAGGGTGGAAACGATCACCAGCGGGCGTCGTGCTCCTCCATCACGCCGAGGCCTTCGGCGAGCTCGAGGCCGCCGAGGGAGCCGCTGAAGCTGCCGAAGCGGTGGCGGTAGCGGGAGCGGATCAGCAGGTAGTTGTCGTCGTGGGCGTGGTCCGACTCGGCGGCGAAGTCGAGGGAGCCGGCGTCGCCGAGGTCGACGCCGTCGAGGCCGCGGAAGCGGACCGGCGGCGGCTCGGCGGGCTCGCCGTCGACCCAGATCGCCCGCTCGCTGCCCTGCGGCGGGTCGTTGATCCCCTCGACCAGGTTCCAGGCGAGGTTGCGCCCCTCGACCGATTCGCCGACCCCGGCCGACCAGTGCCAGTGGGTGTGGCGCTGGTGGTGGCCGGCCGACTCGTCGTCGATGCCGCGGCCGTCGATCGGCAAGCGGCGCCCGGGGATCTCGACCGTCCCCGCGACCGGCATCCCGGCCCGCTTGCGGGTCCAGGCGAGGCTCTTGCCGCTGGCGCAGGTAGCTTCGATCGCGGCGACGTCGCCAAGCTCGAGGCTGGCGCGTAGCCCCGGCCCGTCGATCTCCAGCCGCGGCCCGTCGAAGCTCACCTCGCGGCTGAAGGGGAGCGGGTTCGTGTGCGCCCACTGCCGCCGTCGCTCGCGGTCCCAGAGGATCCAGAACGATTGAGTCGCCGGGCCGATCTCCGCCCGCGCCGCGCAGAGCATCAACTCCTCGGCGAAGACAGCAACGTAGCGCCAGCGCTTGCGCAGCTGGCCGCGGTCGAAGAGGGGCAGCGAGGCCGGATCCATCGCGCGACGGTATCTAGGCGTGGGG
>DASTGL010000426.1:0-2242 GCA_035719145.1 Solirubrobacterales bacterium | reverse complement strand
ATTCGATCAGGCCGTTGTCGCGCATCCAGCCGGCGAAGGCTTCCCACTGCTTCGGGTCCATGTAGCCGTAGGGCTGCTTGCCGGCGCGGGCGCTGAGCAGCGGCAGCGTCGCTTTCACCTCGGCCGCGGCCAATTTCGGTTCGAGGTCGGGGTTGGCTTCGGTGATCGCCGTCGTCGCCGCGCCGGGGTTTTCCGCCGCCGCCTCGGTGCCGCGCTGCAGGGCGGCGAGGAAGAGCCGGAACCTTTCGGGGTCTGCTTCGAGCTTTTCGCGGTCGGCGACGAAGACGAGCTCGTCGTAGGTCGGCACCCCGAGCTGGTCGACCGGCGTCACCACCGGCGCCTTGCCGCGCTCGCGCAGGTCGACGCCCTCGACGTTGCTGTAGCCGCCGAGCATCGCCTGGGCCGAGCCGCCGACGAGGGCGGGGAGGAGGCCGAAGCCGACGTTGACCGCCTTGACGTCGTCGGGGGTGAGCTTGACGCGGGCGAGGATCGTCTTCAGAAAGGCGTCCTGGTAGGGGATGCCGGCGGTGGCGACCGTCTTGCCTTTGAGGTCGCCGACGCCTTTGACCCCCGATTCCTTCAGCCAGATCAGCGAGGTCAGCGGGCGGTTGACGAGGGCGCCGATAGCGACGACGTCGAGGCCCTGTTCGCGGGCTAAGGCGACCTCGGGCTCGTAGGAGATCGCCAGGTCGGTGGCGCCGGCGGCGACCTGCTTGACCGGCGCCGCCGGGTCCGACGGCGCGGTGATGCTGACGTCGAGCCCGGCTTCTTCGAAGTAGCCGAGCTTCTGCGCCATGTAGATCCCGGCGTGGTCGGGGTTGGGGTAGAAGTCGAGCGTGAGGCTGAGGCTTTCGCGTTCGGTCTCGCCTTCCTCGCTCTTCGAGCCGCAGGCGGCGAGGGCGAGCGCGAGGGCGAAGACGGCGAGCGCGATCGCCGGGATCCGGAGGCGCGTCATCGCTTGAGTTCTATCGCCAACCGACGACGCGTCGCTCCGCGAGCATCGCCAGGCCCATCAGGATCAGCGCCATCGCCGAGAGAACTGCGACCGTGGCGAACTGACGGGCGACTTCGAGATAGGCCGTATCGGACTGGATCAGGTGGCCGAGGCCCGAGCTCGACCCCGCCCACTCGGCGAAGACCGCGGCGAGGGGAGCGAAGACGACCGCGATCTTCACCCCGGTGAAGAAGCTGGGGAGCGCCGTCGGCGCTTCCACCCGCTGAAACCGCTGCCAACGCGAGGCGTCGAGGCTGCGCATCAGCTTGATCGCTTCCGGGTCGACCGAGCGCAGGCCGTCGAGCACGTTGACCGTGATCGGGAAGAAGCAGAAGAGGGCGATCAGGACGATCTTCGGCGCCAGCCCGTAGCCCAGCCAGACCACCAGGATCGGAGCGATGACGACGATCGGGATCGTCTGCGAGGCGACGACCAGCGGATAGCTGGCGTCGCGGACCAGCCGCCAGCGGCTCATCGCGACCGCGAAGGCGACCCCGACCGTCACCGCCGCGAGGATCCCGAAGACGATCTCGCGCAGCGTCACCCAGGCGTTTTCGGCCAGGAGGCCGCGGTTCTCCCAGAGCGACTGGGCGATTTCCGCCGGCGAGGGGACCAAATACGGTTCGAGGCTGAGCAGTTCGGCCACCGCCCCGCTCGACGCGGCGATCTGCCAGAGCCCGATCAGCGCTGCCAGGAGCAGGCCGGGCAGCAGCACCCGCCGCCATCGCGTGGTTCCTTTCGGACTCATAGCGTCCACTAGGAACCACGACTTCCGTCGCGGAGCGCCCGCAGCGCCGCTTCGCGGGCGGCGACGAAGCCCGGGTCGGTGACGGCGGCGTCGCGATTCTCGCCGCGGCTGGTCGGTGCGCTCAGCTCGGCGACGATCCCCGCCGGCCGGGCCGAGAGGACGGTAACGCGGTCGCAGAGGTAGAGCGCCTCCTCGACGTCGTGGGTGACGAGGACGACGGTCCGCGGGTCGGCCCGCAGCGCCGCCGCCAGCCACTCCTGCATCTCGCCCCGGGTGATCGCGTCGAGGGCGGCGAAGGGCTCGTCCAGCGCCAGCACCGGCTTGCCGGCGATCAGGGTGCGCAGGAAGGCGACCCGCTGGCGCATCCCGCCCGAGAGCTCGGCCGGCCGAGCGTGCTCGAAGCCGCCGAGCCCGAAGCGCTCGAAGAGGTCCCCGGCCGCCGCCCGCGCCGGCTCGCGGCGCATCCCCTGATTGCGGAGGGCGATCGCGGCGTTGTCGAT
>DASTGL010000425.1:0-2684 GCA_035719145.1 Solirubrobacterales bacterium | reverse complement strand
ATGCCCTTGAACGTGAATTGTGCCTCCTCGCCCTCGCCCTCGACATCGACGGTGACGATCTGGCCGACCGTCAGCTCGCCGAACAGGATCTTCTCCGACAAGGCGTCCTCGATCGCCCGCTGGATCGTCCGGCGCAGCGGCCTGGCGCCGAGCACCGGGTCGTAGCCCCGCTCGGCGAGCAGCGCCTTGGCGGCCGGGCGCAGCTCGAGGCCCATGTCGCGGTCCTTGAGCCTCTCGTCCACCTTGGCGATCATCAGGTCCACGATCGTGACGATCTCTTCCTGGGTGAGCTGGTGGAAGACGATGGTGTCGTCCACCCGGTTGAGGAACTCGGGACGGAAGTGGTGCTTCAGCTCCTCCGTCACCTTCGCCTTCATCCGGTCGTACGAACCCTTCGACTCACCGGCCTTGGCGAATCCCATGGACACACCCTTGGAGATGTCCCGGGTGCCCAGGTTCGTGGTCATGATAATGACGGTGTTCTTGAAGTCGACCACCCTGCCCTGGGCGTCGGTCAGCCGCCCATCCTCCAGGATCTGGAGCAGGGAGTTGAAGATGTCCTGGTGTGCCTTCTCGATCTCGTCGAACAAGACCACCGAGAACGGCTTGCGGCGCACCTTCTCGGTCAACTGGCCGCCCTCTTCATACCCGACATAACCGGGCGGCGAGCCGAACAGCCGTGACACTGTGTGCTTCTCCATGTACTCACTCATGTCGAGCTGGATCAGCGAGTCCTCGTCGCCGAATAGGAATTCGGCCAGCGTCTTGGACAGCTCGGTCTTACCGACCCCGGAGGGCCCAGCGAAGATGAACGAACCACCGGGCCGCTTGGGGTCCTTCAGCCCGGCACGAGTCCGCCTGATCGCCTGCGAGAGTGCCTTGATCGCATCGTTCTGCCCGATAACGCGCTTGTGAAGCTCGTCCTCCATGCGGAGCAGCCGCTGCGATTCCTCCTCGGTCAGCTTGAAGACCGGGATCCCGGTGGCGGTGGCGAGAACCTCGGCTATGAGTTCCTCGTTGACCTCGGCGACCACGTCCATGTCGCCGGCCTTCCACTCCTTCTCCCTGGCGTCCTTCTTGGCGATCAGCTGCTTCTCGTTGTCGCGCAGCTGGGCCGCCTTCTCGAAGTCCTGGGAGTCGATCGCCGATTCCTTGTCCCGCCGCACCTGCGCGATCTTCTCGTCGTACTCGCGCAAGTCGGGCGGGGCGGTCATCCGGCGGATGCGCATCCGCGACCCGGCCTCGTCGATCAGGTCGATCGCCTTGTCCGGCAGGAACCTGTCGCTGATGTAGCGGTCCGCGAGCTGGGCGGCCGCCACCAGCGCGCTGTCGGTGATCGAGACCCGGTGGTGGGCCTCGTACCGGTCGCGCAGGCCCTTGAGGATCTCGATCGTGTGCGAGATCGTCGGCTCCGCCACCTGGATCGGCTGGAACCTGCGCTCCAGCGCGGCGTCCTTCTCCAGGTGCTTGCGGTACTCATCCAGGGTGGTCGCGCCGATCGTCTGCAGCTCGCCCCGGGCCAGCATCGGCTTGAGGATCGAGGCGGCGTCGATCGCGCCCTCGGCCGCACCGGCGCCGACCAGGGTGTGCAGCTCGTCGATGAACAGGATGATGTCGCCGCGGGTCCTGATCTCCTTGAGCACCTTCTTGAGGCGCTCCTCGAAGTCACCGCGGTAGCGCGACCCGGCGACCAGCGCGCCCAGATCGAGCGTGTACAGCTGCTTGTCCTTGAGGGTTTCCGGCACCTCGCCCTTGACGATCTTCTGGGCGAGGCCCTCCACCACCGCGGTCTTGCCCACGCCGGGCTCACGGACCAGCACCGGGTTGTTCTTGGTGCGCCGGGACAGCACCTGCATGACCCGCTCGATTTCCTTCTCCCGGCCGATGACCGGGTCGAGCTTGCCTTCGCGGGCTCCCTGGGTGAGGTTGCGGCCGAACTGGTCGAGCACCAGCGAGGTGGACGGCGCGGACTCGGCCGGCCCGCCCGACGCGGCCGGCTCCTTGCCCTGGTAGCCATGGAGCAGCTGGATGACCTGCTGGCGGACCCGGTTCAGGTCGGCACCCAGCTTGACCAGCACCTGAGCGGCAACGCCCTCGCCCTCACGGATGAGGCCAAGCAGGATGTGCTCGGTACCGATGTAGTTGTGGCCGAGCTGCAGGGCCTCCCGCAGCGAGAGCTCAAGCACCTTCTTCGCACGCGGGGTGAAGGGGATGTGCCCGGACGGCGCCTGCTGTCCCTGGCCGATGATCTCCTCAACCTGCTGCCGCACGGCCTCCAGGCTGATCCCCAGCGACTCGAGGGCCTTCGCGGCTACGCCCTCGCCCTCGTGGATCAGGCCAAGCAGGATGTGTTCCGTGCCGATGTAGTTGTGGTTGAGCATCCTGGCTTCTTCCTGCGCCAGAACCACAACTCTTCGAGCCCGGTCGGTGAACCTCTCGAACATCTCGTCGCTCCTCACAGAGCGGTCGGGGAGGCCCTGATCTCCGGCCCCGTCCTTCCGCATGGTAGCCCGCATGCCGGATGACGGACCGCGCGACTTTGTTCGCGCATGGGAAATGTTCCCCGGCAGGGGCCGTTCATCCCATCCAACCCCTGCTAAGGGGGGCTGTGTTCCCCGCTACGCCGCCAGCGAACGCATGCCTGGGCCCGGCGTTTGGCAGCACAAAACAGTGGCCGCCAGGCC
>DASTGL010000424.1:0-10481 GCA_035719145.1 Solirubrobacterales bacterium | reverse complement strand
GGGCCGGATCGCTCCGGCCCATCCGGGACCGCGATGACAGCGTGCTTAACAGACCTGCGAGACGATCGTTCCCGTGCCCGCATGGCCGGGATCGGGTGCGTAGCCGGGGTTCACTTTGACGAGGTCCACATGAACGGTGTTCCCCGAGATGACCGAGCCCGACTGCGTGACTTTGCTGCTCACGATCACCGGGACGAAAGCCGGCAAGGGCCCCGCCGGTGGCGGCGTGCTGTTACCGGTTTTGGCGGTCCACGTTTTGCCGCAGGCAGCGATCGAGGGGCTCGACTCGAACCCCTTGAAGCTGGCCGGACCGAGGCCGCTGGTCAGCGGGTTCAGCTTCCACCACTGCGCGCCCCAGAAAGTGACTGAAGCTCCCATCACGGCGGCTTTATCGCCGATCACGAAGTTGCCACCTAGCCCGGTCACCTTCTCAACCTCAGACCCGCAGGCGCTGACGGAGGGTTTGTTTTGGGCGTCGCCGCTGTAGGAAGCCTGCCAGTAGTAAGTCCCGGGCAGGTAGAACGTCTGCGGTTCCGAAGCGGGGACTTCTCCGCTGCTGACAGGCACCGTGCCCGCGTTGGCAACCGGTTTCGAGCATTCGCTATCGGAATACACGTTGTAGGTGACGGTCCCGCCGGCAGCTGCGACATCCGCTCCGCTTAGCGTCGCCCGATCGGTAACCGCCGTACCCGCCGCGACCATCAGAGCTTCGCCGGTTTTGCCGCCCCCGGAGAGGGACGTCGAGAGTGCGGTGTCCTCTGCTTCTTCCGGGGGCCCACCGGTGCAGGAAGAACCGCTGCAAGTCAGGCTGATCGCACCCTCGAGGCTGAAGTAGGCGCTTTTGCCAGGTGCCAGGCCGCCGTTGAGGAAGTTCACGGTCCCTTCGTTTTCATTCGCGATCGTGAAGCTCGTATCCGGGCCCTCGTACGTCGTCGGCCCGAACGGACAACCCGCGGGCGGAGGTACGAAGCCACTTCCTCCACCTTCGTTCTGACCGGAGCAGAGGCCATCTGCGTCGAACTCGAAGATGCCGGGGACCACCGCGCTTTTCAAGGCGATGCTGGAGACGCTGGAGCTGGATTCGTTCTGAACCCCGATCAGGGTGTCCTCGATGCCGTCGAACGGTCCTTGGCTCGGATCCGTGTAGGAAACGAGACTCCCATTCGGTTCGACCACGATCAAAATCGCGCAGCTCGTATCGAAACCGAGAGCTGGACACTGGGTGAAGGGCGGCGTCGGCGCGCTGGCCGCCGCCGTTGCGGCGAAGGCAAGCCCGAACACGGTGCAGGCGACCGCAGCGATCATCGCCGCGGATCTAGATTGCAACCTGGATCTCATGGTTCTCCCTTTTGGTCTTGGTATCGACGCGGGGGAGGCTTATTCACCGGCGCAGCGATGCTCCGCAGTGCCCAAACCCCTGCCCCCCGCAATGTCGTCGAGCTGTGCGCGATGCGCGGCGACTCGTACGAGCATTGATGCGTACCCTATAAGTACTTAACCAGTTTTTACCAGTAGGAAAAAAGTCCCAACTTCTTGTGAAGTCGGGGGGTCAGAAGGCCGGCAGGCCGTCGATGCTCTCGGCGTTCTTCTTGGCTACGTAGGCCTCGATCTCCTCGGCGCCGCCGACGCGGATCTTCTTCTCGGCCCAGGCCTCCATGTGCGGCCGTTCGCCCTCGTAGCTCATCAGCGGCACGCCGTAGCCGCAGGAGTCGGAGACGCGGGTTACGTCGACCAGGACGATCGCCCGTCGTGCGGCCTCGACGTCGTGCGGCGCCTCGAATCCGGCCCGCTCGTAGAGGTCGTCGAAGCGCTCGTCGTCGTGGGGAATCACCTCGCCCCTCCCATGCAGGCGCAGGATCCGCGGCGGCCCGTCGAAGGCGCAGAGCATCACCACGATCCGCCCGTTCTCGCGGATGTGCGCGACCGTCTCCGCCCCGCTGCCGACCATGTCGAGGTAGGCGACCGTGTGGTCGTCCAACACCCGCAACGTCCCGATCGGCCCCTTCGGCGACACGTTCACGTGCCCGCCCTCATCGAGCGGGGCCGAGCCGACGAAGAACAGCGCCTGCTCAGCGATCCACTCGCGCTGGTGCTGGTCGATGCCGTCGTAGACCTTGCCCACGCGACGAAGTTAGCAGCGAGTCCGCGAGGGACCGCGATATAGGCGGTGTGGCGCGGACTCGCTAAGCGGCGGCTTCGGCGCGCTCGTCGAGCGAGCGCCAGGCGCGCCCGGCGTCGGCGAGGGTGACCGAGAGGCTGCGGTCGCCGGCGCCGATCGAGATCCGGTCTCCGCCTACGGTGCCGATGAGGACCGCGCCGAGGTCTTCGAGGGTTGCGCGGTCGCCGCTGATGAGGAAGCCGCCGGGACCCTCGCCGAAGAGGGCTTCGGTGGGTTGGGCGCCGCGCTCGCGGAGGTGTTCGACGTTGGTGTCGCAGCCGATGCTCCCCGCAATCGCGCACTCAGCGATCGCTACGGCCAAGCCGCCGTCGCTGACGTCGTGGACGGAGGTGAGCTGGCCGGCGCGGACGGCGTTGCGGACGATCTCGCAGGCGGCGGCTACGTTCTCAATCTCCGGCTGGGGGAGGCCCATCTTCAGCTCGCCGCGCTGCTTCGCCAGCTCCGAGCCCGCCAGGCTCGGTTCGAAGGGGCCGATCAGGCCGATCGCGTCGCCCTCGTTGACGAAGGCATTCCCGGCCACCTGGGCCGGGTCGGGCAGCTCTCCCACCATCGCCACCACCGGCGTCGGGTAGATCGGACCTTCCGGGCCCTCGTTGTAGAGGGAGACGTTGCCGCCGACGACCGGGACGCCGAGGGCGTTGCAGGCGTCGGCGAGCCCCGTGACCGCGCGGTCGAGCTGCCAGGCGCCGGTCGGCTTCTCGGGGTTGCCGAAGTTGAGGCAGTTGGTCAGGCCGAGCGGCTCGGCGCCGACGCAGGCGAGGTTCTGCGCGCACTCGAGCACCGCCTCGATCGTCCCCGCGTAGGGGTCGCAGGCGACCTTGCGGCCGTTGCCGTCGATCGAGACCGCGATCGCGTTATCGGCCTCCGGCAGGTTGAGGACCGCGGCGTCGGCCTGCTCGGGCCGCCGCACCGTGCGCGAGCCGACGATCGAGTCGTACTGCTCGAAGGCCCAGCGCTTGGAGGCGATGCTCGGCGCGCCCAGCAGCGCCAGCAGCTCCTCCTCCGGCGACGCGCCTTCGGCCAGCGTCGCCCGGTTGCCGTAGATCCACCCGTCCGGCTCCGCCGGCTCGAGGTCGTAGAGCGGGCAGCCGTCGACCAGCGCCTCGACCGGCATCTCGCCGACGACCTCGTCCCCGCGCAGAATCCGGATCGCGCCCCCCTCGGTGACGCTGCCGATTACCGCCGAGCCGGTCTGCCACTTCTCGCAGATCGCCCGCACCTCCTCGACCCGCCCCGGCTCGACCACCGCCAGCATCCGCTCCTGGCTCTCGGAGACCATGATCTCGAACGGCTCCATGTCGGCCTCGCGCAGCGGCACCGCGGCGACGTCGATGTCGATCCCGACCCCGCCCGCGCTCGCCATCTCCCCGGCCGAGGAAGTCAGCCCGGCGGCGCCGAGGTCCTGCAGCGAGACCAGCAGGTCCTTCTCCAGCAGCTCCAGGCAGCACTCGACCAGCTTCGACTCCTCGAAGGGGTCGCCGATCTGCACCGTCGGCCGCTTCGCCTCGTCGCCCTCGCCGAGCTCGGCCGAGGCCAGCACCGAGGCGCCGCCGATCCCGTCGCGCCCGGTCGAGGCGCCCATCAGGACGATCGCGTTGCCCGGCCCGGCAGCGGCGGCGCGCACCATGTCGGCGGTCTTGGCGAAGCCGATGCACATCGCGTTGACCAGGCAGTTGTGCTCGTAGGGCTCCTCGAAGTAGATCTCGCCGCCGACCGTCGCCACCCCGATCGAGTTGCCGTAGTGGCCGATCCCTCGCACCGCCCCGTCGAGCAGGTGGCGCGAGCGCGGCGAGTCGAGCTCGCCGAAGCGCAGCGAATCGAGGATCGCGATCGGCCGCGCGCCGATCGCGAAGACGTCGCGGAGGATGCCGCCGACCCCGGTCGCGGCGCCCTCGAACGGTTCGACCGCGCTCGGGTGGTTGTGGGACTCGACCTTGAAGGCGACCGCGTAACCGCCTCCGACATCGACGGCACCGGCGTTCTCGCCCGGCCCCATCACCACCCGCTCGCCCTCGGTCGGCAGCCGCCGCAGCAGCTTGCGCGAGTGCTTGTAGGCGCAGTGCTCGGACCAGAGCAGGCTGAACATCGCCAGCTCGACGTCGTTCGGCTCCCGTCCCAGCTTCTCGACGATCAGCTCGTACTCGTCGTCGGTCAGCCCCAGCTCACGGTATTTCGGCGTCCCCACGGTCACGCCGCGACCTGCGCCAGCCGGTCGAAGACCGCCAGCCCGTCGGTCGAGCCGGTCAGCGGGTCGACCGCGTGCTCGGGATGGGGCATCAGGCCGAGGACGTTGCCGCGCTCGTTCGTCACCCCGGCGATGTCGCGGACCGAGCCGTTGGAGTTGTGGCCGTCGGCGTAGCGGTAGGCGATCTGCCCGTTCGCCTCCAGCTCGTCCAGCATCTCGTCGGGCGCGTAGTAGCGGCCTTCGCCGTGCTTGGCCGGGATCGAGAGCCGCGCCCCGTCGCGCTCGTCGACCAGCTCGACCTGGTGGCAGCGGAAGCGCAGCTCGACGTTGCGCAGCAGCGCGCCCGGCAGCAAGCCCGCCTCGCAGAGGACCTGGAAGCCGTTGCAGATCCCCAGCACCGGCGCCCCGCCCGCGGCCGCCTCGGCGACCGCTTCCATCGCCGGGCTGAAGCGGGCGATCGCGCCCGCCCGCAGGTAGTCGCCGTAGGAGAAGCCTCCGGGTACGACGACGCCGTCGACCCCGTCGAGATCGCGGCTTTCGTGCCAGACGAGCCGCGCCCCGTCGCCGTGGACTTCGCAGGCGTGCAGCGCGTCCCGCTCGTCGCAGGAACCGGGGAACTGGAGGACTCCCCAGATCACAGGGTCTGGATCTCGTAGTCCTCGATCAGGGGGTTGGCGAGGAGCTTCTCGCAGAGCTCGCCGAGCCGCTCGGGATCCTCGGCCTCGAGCTCGACCATCCGCCCGACGTGGACCTGCTCGATCCCCTCGAAGCCGAGCGCCGGCAGCGCCCGCTCGACGGCCTTGCCCTGAGGGTCGAGGATGCCCTCCTTGGGGCGGATCAGCACGCGCGCCTTCATTGGCGTCAATCTAACGATCGTTGCGGCGCGGCATATGAAATGGGAACCGCGAAGCGGCGCCTAGAACGACTCGCCGGTGATGCGCTCGTAGGCCTCGACGTATTTGGCCCGCGTCTGCTCGACCACGTCGGGCGGCAGCTCCGGCGCCGGCGGCTTTTTGTCCCAGCCCTGGGCGCTCGCCCAGTCGCGCACGTACTGCTTGTCGAAGGAGGGGGGCGTGGCGCCGGGCTGATAGCTCGCCGCCGGCCAGAAGCGCGAGGAGTCGGGCGTCAGCACCTCGTCGGCGAGGACGATCTCGGCGCCGGCGCTGCGGCCGAACTCGAACTTGGTGTCGGCGAGGATGATCCCGCGCTGGGCGGCGTGCTGGGAGCCGCGCTTGTAGACCTCGATCGAGATCCGCCGCAGCTCTTCCATCAGCGCCCGGTCGCCGACGATCTCGGCCGCCTTGTCGAAGTCGACGTTCTCGTCGTGGCCGACGTCGGCCTTGGTGCTCGGGGTGAAGATCGGCTCCGGCAGCTGGTCTGACTCGACCAGGTTGGCGGGCAGCTCGATCCCGCAGACGGCGCCGCCCTCCTGGTATTCCTTCCAGCCCGAGCCGGAGAGGTAGCCGCGGACCACGCACTCGACCGGGTACATCTCCAGCTTGCGCACCCGCATCGCCCGTTCGGCGACCTCCTCGGGCACGTCCTCGCTGATGAAGTGGTTGGGGACGATGTCGCCGGTCAGCCCGAACCAGAAGACCGACATCCGGTTCAGCACCTTGCCCTTGTCGGGGATCGGCGTCGGCATCACCACGTCGTAGGTGGAGATGCGGTCGGAGGCGACCATCAGCAGGTCGTCTTCCCACTCGTATATCTCCCGCACCTTCCCCGAGGAGAGGAGCTTGAGGTCGGCGACGCTCGTCATCGGCGGCGATGCTACCCAGCTCGGCGGAAAACCAGTCGCGTCCCCCGTCTGCGAGCTTCCTCACACCCCGCATAGAGCGGCCTCTGCGATGCTGCGCCCGTGGCTTCCGTGCCGCTTCCGCCCGAACCGAAGAGCAGCCCGCTGGTCCAGACCCTGCGCTGGGCCTTCCGGCCGATCGCCTTCATGGACGACTGCCGGCGCCAGTTCGGCGACTCCTTCGGCGTCCGCTTCCTCGGCTTCGAGCGGCCGATGGTCCTAATCAGCGACCCCGAGGCGATCAAGGCCCTCTACCGCCAGCGCGAGCAGGCGCTGCCGCCCGGCCGCAACATCGTCCTCGAGCCGATCCTCGGCTCGACCTCGCTGCTGATCCAGCAGGGGGCCGAACACCTCAGCCGCCGCAAGCTGATGTTGCCGCCGTTCCACGGCGAGCGGATGCGCTCCTACGAGGGGACGATGACCGAGATCGCCCGGGCCGAGATCGACTCCTGGCCCCTCCATCAGGAGTTCCCGATCCACGCGCGGATGCAGGCGGTAACGCTGGAGGTGATCCTCCAGGTCGTCTTCGGGATCTCCAGCGGCCCGCGGCTCGACCGGCTGCGGGGGATGCTCTCGACCGTCCTCCAGGAAACGGCTTCGCCCGGGCAGCAGGTGCTCGGCCTCGCCCTGCGCCGCTTCGGCGGCAACGGGCCGTTCGCCCGCTACGAGGGCCAGCTGCGCGAAGTCGACGAGCTGCTCTTCGCCGAGATCGCCGAGCACCGCGAGCGGCCCGACCTCGAAGAGCGCGAGGACATCCTCTCGATGCTGATGACCGCCGAGTTCGAGGACGGCTCGCGGATGGAGGACCAAGAGCTGCGCGACCAGCTGATGACGCTGCTCTTGGCCGGGCACGAGACGACGGCGACGGCGCTGGCCTGGACCTTCGACCTGCTGCTGCGCCACCCGGCGGCGCTGGGGCGGCTGCGCGAGGAGCTGGCGGCGGGGGAGGAGGACTACCTGCGGGCGACGATCTCCGAGTCGCTGCGGCTGCGGCCGGTGATCCCGCTGGCGGGGCGGCGGCTGACCGAGGAGTTGACGGTCGACGGCTTCACGATGCCGGCCGGGACCGACGTCACTCCGGCGATCTGGCTCACCCACACCCGCCCGGACATCTATCCCGAGCCCTTCGCCTTCAAGCCAGAGCGCTTCCTCGAGGAGGGCCCCGACACCTACGCCTGGATTCCCTTCGGCGGCAGCGTCCGCCGCTGCATCGGCGCCACCTTCGCCGAGTTCGAGATGCGCGTGGTCCTGCGCGAGGTCCTCAGCCGCTGCGAGCTGCGCAAGGCCGACCCGCGCCCCGAGCGCACCGGCCGCCGCAACATCACCCTCTCGCCGAAGGCGGGCACGCCGGTGGTTCTCACCGCGCGCGAGCAGGCGCACGAGTCGGTCTCAGTCTGACGCTTAGTCAGACGACACACCTCGAAGGTTTTTGTCTACACTCCTCTCCATGGAGGCACTTCTGGAGAAGGAGGGGACAGTGGAGAGCTGGAATGATGAGCGATTGGACGAACTGAGCCGACGGGTGGACGCAACGGCTACCAAAGCTGAACTCAAGGCCGCCCAAGAAGAGACCAATCGCCACTTCGGGTTGGTCTACAAGAACTTCGAAAGCGTCGAAAAACAGTTCGGCCGCTTGAATGACCGAATTGACCGCTTTGGCTACGCGATGATGCTCTTCGCTTTCAGTCTTGTCGCGGCCGTCATAACGAAATTTGCTTCGGGCTGATGCTCAGCCGCCCGACTTGGCGGGGGAGCGGGGGTGCTCCTTCGCCCAGCGGGCGATCATGCCGGAGCCGGAGATCACTTCGCCGTCGTCGAGGACGAGGATCGGGACCTCGTTGGTGCCGCTGAGGCGCTTGACCTCCTCGCGGTCCTTGCTGCGCGTCCCCCAGGTCCAAAACCCCGCCCGGTAGCCGCTGACCGTCTTGATCTCGTACTCGTAGCCGGCGGCGTCGAGCGCCTTGCCCGCTTTCGCGCAGGGATGGGCGAAGCCGGGGCCGTGCGTTTTCTGACCGCAGGTGTAGAGGACCATCGGTGCAGCCTAACCGGCTTGGCTTGTCGCGGTGGCGGGATTACGATCGAGAGATGGGCGAGGATGCCCCCGCAGAGCGGCTGGCCATCTCGCAACGGGCGGCGCGACGCCGGCTGCGCAAGGCGGCCCGCAAGCAGAAGGGCGAGCCGCTCAGCTCCGAGGACTGGGCGGCCTACTTCGCGATGGCCTCGGACCCGCTGGGCCGGACCGTGGGGCGGATGCTGCGCTCGCTCCCGTCCAGCCCTCGCTGCGGCATCTGCGGCGCGCCCTTCTCCGGTTTCGGCGCTCGCCTCCTGCGCCCGCTCGGCTATCGCCCTTCGCGCAAGAGCCCGAGCCTATGCGCGGTCTGCGTCGAGTCGGCGCCGCCGGGCGGGATGACGACCGAGGCCGGCGTCCTCTTCGCCGACATCCGCGGCTTCACCCGGCTCTCCGAGCAGCGCGACCCCGAGCAGGTGAGCGCGCTGCTGCGCCGCTTTTACCGCAGCGCCGAGCACGTCCTCTTTCCCGAGGCGATCATCGACAAGCTGATCGGCGACGAGGTGATGGCCCTCTACCTGCCGATGTACGGGCATTTCGAGGAGGCGGCGCCGGTGATGCTGCGCCACGCCCGCCAGCTGCTCCGCGCGGTCGGCTACGGCGGCGAGGGACCGCCGTTCGCCGAGGTCGGGATCGGCCTCGACTACGGCGAGGCGTTCGTCGGCAACGTCGGCCAGGGCGCCGTCAACGACTTCACGGCGATCGGCGACGTCGTCAACACCGCCTCGCGCTTGCAGGGGCAGGCGAGGGGCGGGGAGATCGTCGCCTCCGCCCGCTTGGTCGAGCGCCTGGAGGAGCCACCGCCCGGCGAGCCGATCGAGCTCGAGCTGAAGGGAAAGGCGGAGCCGGTGCCCGCCTACCGGATCTGAGCGAGGACCGCGGCGGCGGCGCGCTCGCCGGAGCTGACGGCACCGTCCATGTAGCCGTTCCAGACGGTCGCGGTCTCGGCGCCGGCCCAGTGCAGGCGGCCGATCGGCTCGCGCAGGGCGCGGCCGTATTCGGTCCAGCCGCCAGTCGTCATCAGGCAGCCGTAGCAGCCGCGGGTCCACTCCTCCTCGGCCCAGATCCGCTCGACGAAGTCGACCGGACGCGCCGCCCGCTCGCCGAACAGGCGCGCGTGGCCGGCGAGGATCGCCTCGCGGCGCTCGGCCGCCGAGCGGGTGGCCCAGTGGCGGGCGAAGCGGCCCTCGAGGAAGCCGAGAAGGACGCCCGGCGTGCCGTCGGGCGGCGAGTTGTCGAAGGTCACCCGCGCCGGGCCGACGTCGCTCGTGCCCTGTCCGGAGAGAGCCTGCCCGCGCCAGAACGGCTCCTCGTAGATCGCCATCGTCTTGATCACGCTCCCCTGCGGCATCCGCTGGGTCAGCTGGTCGCGCAGCGCCGGCAGCGGCGGGTCGTAGGCGATGCGGCCGGCAAGGGTGGGAGGGACGGCGACGATCGCCCGCTTGGCCCGGACGCTGAGCCCGCTGTCTTCGGCGTAGGCATGAACGGTGACGCCATCGTCCCCCTGCTCGATCAGTCGTACGGGCGCCCTCAGGCGCACGCACTCCGCGCCAAGCTCTTCGGCCATCGCCAGCGCAAGCCGCTGCGAGCCGCCCTCGAAGCGGTCCTGCTGGGCACCTCCGCCGGTCCCGACGAGGCTGTTGAAGCCGCCGCCCGAGCGCGTGTAGAAGAGGATGTGGAGCAGCGAGACATCAGCGGGCTCGGCCGCCCAGACCGCCTCGGTCGCCAGCTCGAAGAGGCTGCGGGCGGCGGCGGTGCGGGTGTTGCGGCGCACCCAGGTGGCGAAGGTCTGGCCGTCCCAGAGCCGCGCCTTCGGCGCCTGCCACGGAGCCTCGAGCGGCACCCGCTTCGCCATCCGGTCGAGCCGGATGCGGGCCTGTTCGAAGTCGGCCAGCGCCAGCGGCGAGATCGCCTTCGAGAGATCGCGGACCAGGCTGAGGCTGGCGTCGGTGAATGAGCCGGCGAAGGTGGCGCGCTTGCCGTCCATCTCGACCACGTGCCGCCCCTCGTCGTAGGTGGGGAAGGTGGCGACGCCGAGCTCCGCCGCCAGCGCCGCGATCCGGTCCTGCGTCGGCCCGATCCACTGCCCGCCGACCTCGACGATCTTGCCGTCGCCGATCTCGTGGTTGAGCAGTCGCCCGCCGACCCGCTCCCGCGCCTCGAGCACCAGCGGGCGCGCTCCCGCCGCGGCCAGCCGCCGCGCCGCCACCAGCCCGGCCAGCCCGGCGCCGACGATCGCGACGTCGGCTTC
>DASTGL010000423.1:0-4195 GCA_035719145.1 Solirubrobacterales bacterium | reverse complement strand
GAGGCCGCCCTCGCGGAGCGCCTGGACGGCGGCCGCGGCGTTGTTCAGGTAGCAGTAGCCGCCGATGAAGTCGGGGCCCGCGTGGTGGCCGGGCGGGCGGCAGACGGCGTAGGTGAAGCGGGCGCCCCCGAGCAGCCGCTCGGCGGCGGTGATCGCGGTGCGGATGCCCTCCCGCGCGGCGGCGACGAGATTGGCGTTGACGGGGATGTCGGGCTCGAGGCCGGGCGGGGCGAAGTCGGGCATCACCACCGGCTCGTTGGTCCGCAATTCCTCCAAGGCCTGGAGATAAGTCGCCTCGTGCAGCGCCGCCAGCGTCCGCTCGACCTCCTCGTCGGGAGCGTCGGCGGCGACCGGGCGCACGCGCGAGTGCCGAACCAACCCAGCGCGCAGCTCGACCAGGCGCCGGTTGCTGTCCTGGCCCTCGATCCGCTCGTCGCCTTCCCGCACCCAGAAAGCGGCGTCGTCGCGGCCCTGCCGCTGCTCGACCATCAACAGCTCGGGCATGTCAGCGCGCTCCACTTTCATCACCCAGCAGCCGGCGCATCCGCGGGCCGAGGTGCTCGAACCCGTTGCGCTTGTAGAAGGACTCGGTCGAAGCGATCGCCGCGAAGGTCTCCCGCGGGAGGCCGACCTCGAGCCGGCTGACACCGCGGGTTCGCGCCTGGGACGCGATCGCCTCGACCAGTTCCGCTCCGACGCCGCGACTGCGCCAGCCCTCATCGACCCAGAGGTCCTGGACCGTCGCGTAGACGCCGGGAACGTGTATCGCCCGCTGCCAGCTCGCGGTGAGGACGCCGACGATCTCGCCGTCGGCCTCCGCGATCAGCACCGACCCGCCCAGCGGGTCGTCGAGCAAAGCTTGTACCTCCGCCTCCATCTCGGCGCGCGAGGGCGTGCGGCCGCCGAGCTCGCCGAGCAGGCTCGCGACCGCGGTCGCCACCGCCTCGACGTCCTCGGCCCCCGCCTCGCGGACGGCGGCTTGCGTCGTCGCCGGTTCGGTCACGCCGCCTCCGCCTGCCGGGCGACCGGCTCGAGCTCGATGCTCCAGGCCTCGGCCCCCTCGCTGCCGGTGACGGTGCGGGCGATCGCCGCCATCGGCGCCCGCGCCTTCAGCAGGATCTCCTCGAACTCCTCGTGCGGGTCGGACTGCATGACGATCGCGCCGCCGGCCCCGATCGTCGTCCGTCCCGGCCGCATCACGATCGTGCGGATGACGATGTTGAGGTCGGTCGAGCCGTCGGCGCCGAAGTAGCCGATCGACCCCGAATAGACGCCGCGTGCCTCCTGCTCGAGGTCGTCGATGATCTCCATCGTCCGCTCCTTCGGGGCGCCGGTCATCGAGCCGCCGGGGAAGGTCGCGCGGACGCAGTCGACCGGGCTGCGGCCGTCCTCGAGCCGGCCGACGATCGTCGAGACCATCTGGTGGACCGTGGCGTAGGGCTCGACCACCATCAGGTCCGGGACCGCGACGCTGTCGACGTCGCAGACGACGCCGAGGTCGTTGCGGAGCAGGTCGACGATCATCAGGTGCTCGGCGTAGGTCTTCTCGTCGCCTTCGAGCTCCGCGCGTCGCGCCGCGTCCTCGGCCGGGTCGGCGACCCGCGAGATCGTCCCCTTGATCGGCCGCGCCATCACCTGGCGCCGGCGGTCGACCGAGAGGAAACGCTCGGGCGAGGAGCTGATGACGGCGTATTCGCCGAAGCGCAGGAAGGCCGCAAACGGCGAGGGGTTGCTGCGGCGCAATTGCCGGTAGAGGTCGAACGGCTCCGGGCTGGCGTCGGTCGAGAACTGGTCGGTGAGGCAGACCTCGTAGGACTCGCCGGCCAGCAGTTCGGCCTGAGACTTGGCGATGTCGGCGAGGTAGCGCTCGCGGCCGCGGCCCGACTGGAAGGAGACGTGGCCGCCAGGCTCGCTCGGCAGCGCCAGCGGCCGCTCGGCGGGCGGGTCGGCGATCGCGCTCTCGATCAGGTCCCGCGCCGCCTCCAGCCACAGCTCCGCCTCGGGGTCCTCGCCGCGGCAGAGGGCGAAGACGTAGGTGACGTCGCGGGTGTGATCGACGGCGACGACCCGGTTGGCGAGCATCATCGCCGCGTCGGGCATGTCGGAGCTGTGAACGTTGGGCGAGCCGCAGTCGGCCTTCAGCTCGTAGCCGAGGTAGCCGACGTAGCCGCCGACGAGGCCGCGATCGACGCCCTCGGGCGGCGCGACCGCGATCCGCTTCAGCTCGCGGTCGAGGTAGTCGAAGATCGAGCGGTGCTCGACCGTGCGCTCGCCGCCTCGGTCGACCTCGATCTCGCCGCTGTCGACGTCATAGGTGACGATGCGGCGATCGGCGCCGGCGGTGGTGCCCATGTAGGAGCACTGCGCAAGCCAAGTCGGGGCGTCGGCGCTGTCGAGCCAGAAGGAGGTCTCGGCGTCGGCGAAGAGTCGTTCGTAGACGAACTCGGTCGGCGCCTGGCCCTGGATCGTCCGCATCCGCAGCTCCAGCTCGCCGGTCCCGGCGCTCGGCGCGGCCGGGGCGCGGCGGGCGCTGCGCGGGGCGATCGTCGCCCGGCCGGCGGGCCGCTCCCCCTCGCGCCGGTGCCGCGCGGCGAGGTCGAAGAAGTTCTGGGCGATCTTCAGCCCGTACTCGGTCGAGATCGACTCGGGGTGGAACTGCACGCCCCAGATCGGCCGCTTCGTGTGCTCGACCCCCATCACGACGCCGTCGTCGGACCAGGCGCAGATGCTGCCTTCCGGCCCGGGCGGGCTGGTGATCGCCAGCGAGTGGTAGCGGACGACCGAGAAGCCCTGCGGCACGTCTTTGAACAGTCCCTTGCCTTCGTGCATCACCCGGCTGAGGCGGCCGTGCATCGCCATCGGCGCCCGTTTGACGTCGCCGTCGAGCAGGTTGCCGATCCCCTGGTGGCCGAGGCAGATCCCGAAGACCGGGACTTCGCTGTGGCGGAGGATGTCGCTGCAGACGCCGAAGTCGTGCCAGCGGCTCGGGTGCCCCGGGCCGGGCGAGAGCACGATCGCGTCGAAGTCCATCCTTGTCAGCACCCGCCAGCTGACCGCGTCGTTGTTGACCACCATCGGCTCCTCCCCCGAGGCCGCCGCCAGCAGGTGAAAGACGTTGTAGGTGTAGGAATCGTGGTTGTCGACCAAAAGCGTTTTCACGTCAGGCTCCCTCTAGTCCCAGGCCGCGCAGGCCCTGCTCGAGCACCGGCTGCACGACCGCCTCGACCTCCGGCGCGCGCTCGTCTTCCCTGTACCAGCGCGCGAAATGGGAGAGGTACTTGGAGAGCGGAGCGACGTCGAACTCGTCGACGGCGCTCGCCAGGTGCACCCGGTAGTGCTCGGACTGGACGACGGCGAAGCGGTAGTCCGGGTCGGCGGCCGGACGCTCTCCCTCGATCGCGGTCGAGGCGTGGTGGGCCTGCGCGCGCGCCAGGTCCCAGCCAAGGCTCCCTTTTCCTTCCACCAGCAGCTTCTCTTTGCCGAACTTGACCTGCTTGGTCGTCGGCTGCAGGAGGAAGTAGCCGAGCGCGACCTGGGCCGGCACCGCCTCGGGGCGCGGGTGGCGCCCCATCTCCTCCGCCAGCTCGGGGTTCCCCTTCAGCTCGTCCTCCAGCCACTCGACGAGGTCGTCGATCAACAGCGCCCCTTTCTTCGAGGAGCTGATCGATTCGTTCTCGCGGGCGACCATGCCGTGGAAGATGTCGTAGGTCGGCGGCCCTCCCCCGCGGGCCGAGCCGTTGCCGTTGCCGTTCTGCAGGCCCATCTCGTCGATCAGCTTGCGGCGGCAGGTGACGTGGGCGACCCACTCGTTGCCGCAGACCTGCATCGAGATCACGTCGTCGAGCTCGTCGGCGGCGGCCCAGTAGGCGAGCGCCCGCATGTGTTGGGTCGGGAGGCCGTCGGAGCGGACCAGCGGCATCTCTTCCAGCTCCTCGCGTTCGGTCTCGTACATGACCATGTCGTCGCCCCAGCGTTTGGTCAGCGTGCCCTCGGCGAGGCCCTTGTTCATGAACTCGGCGACCTCGGGCAGGTAATCGCTCTCGTAGATCACCTTGTCGAAGGCGATGCCGAGCCGGGCGAGGGTCTTGCGCTGGCCGGAGACGACCCAGGAGCGGGTCCGCGACCACAGTTCCAGCGCCTTCTGGTCGCCGTCGAGGACCCGCATCATCATCTCGTCCGCTTTGTCGTTGTAGTT
>DASTGL010000422.1:0-11507 GCA_035719145.1 Solirubrobacterales bacterium | reverse complement strand
GGCCGATCGACGTCTCCAACGTGATGCTGCTCGACCCCAAAGACAACAAACCGACCCGCGTCGGCGTCCGCGCCGACAAAGGCGGCAAGCGCGTCCGCTACGCCAAGCGGTCCGGGAAAGAGATCGGCTGATGGAGGCGACGATGTCACCCACCTCGCAGGCGACCCCGCCGCCGCGCCTGCGCGAGAAATACGAGAACGAGATCCTGCCGGCGCTGACCTCGAAATTCGGCTACTCGACGCCGATGGAGGCCCCACGGCTGGAGAAGATCACCCTCAACATGGGGCTCGGCAAAGAGAAACAGGACAAACGCTCTTTCGAGCTCGCTCAGGAACAGCTGGCGACTATCGCCGGCCAGCACCCGAACGTCCGCCGCGCCCGCAAGTCGGTCGCCTCGTTCAAGCTGCGCGAGGGGATGCCGGTGGGCGTCTCGGTGACGCTGCGCCGCGCCCGGATGTGGGAGTTCCTCGACCGGCTGATCTCGATCGCCGTGCCGCGGATCCGCGACTTCCGTGGCCTCAACCCGCGTTCCTTCGACGGCCGCGGCAACTACTCGATGGGCGTCAAAGAGCAGCTGATCTTCCCCGAAATCGACTACGACTCGATCGACGTCGTGCGGGGGCTGGACGTGACGATCACGACTTCCGCTAAAACTGACCTCGAGGCATTCGAGCTGCTGCTCGGGCTCGGCTTCCCCTTCTCCCAGGAGGGACGCCCCGGCCAGGCGGAGCGCGAAGCCGCGGAAAAAGAGGCCGAAGAGGAGCAGCGCAAAGAGGAGGCCCGCCAGAAGGCCGAAATCGAGCAGGCGGCTCTCGAGCAGCTGAAAGAGGAGAACCCCGAGGCGTACGCCAAGCCGGAGGGCGAGGACGAGGGTGCCGCCGAGGGCGGAGACGACGACCAGGCCGACAAACCGGCCGAGGAGAGTTCTGAGAATGGCTAAGACTTCGATGAAGGTGAAGCAGGCGCGCGATCCGAAGTTCAAATCGCGCGGCTACAACCGCTGCCGGCGCTGCGGTCGCCCGCGCGCCTACTTCCGCAAATTCGGCCTCTGCCGGATCTGCCTGCGCGAGGCCGCCCACGAGGGGTACATCCCCGGGATGACCAAGTCGAGCTGGTAGGACGAGAGCATGCACACTGACCCGATCGCCGATTACCTGACCCGGATCCGCAACGCGATCCGCGCTGGCCACGATGAGGTGGAAATCCCCCTCAACGGCCTCAAGCTGGAGATGTCCCGGATCCTCAAGGAACAGGGCTACATCAAGGACTTCAGCCGCAGGCCGGCTGCCGTCGGCGAGGCGATCAACGTCGAGCTCAAGTACACCGAGGACCGCCGCCCGGTGATCCTCGGGATCGAACGGGTCTCGCGCCCGGGTCGCCGTCGCTACGTCGATCACAAAAACGTCCCCCGCGTCGACGGTGGGACTGGCACCGCGATCGTCAGCACCTCGGCAGGCGTGATGACCGGCCACGAAGCCCGTAACAAGGGAGTCGGCGGCGAGGTCGTCGCCTACGTCTGGTGATCCCATGAGCCGGATCGGAAGAAAACCCGTCCCCGTCCCCGACGCCGTCACGGTGGAGATCGCGCCTGGGAACATCGCCGTCAAAGGCCCGAAAGGGGAGCTGCAGCAGAGCCTCTCGCCGGAGATGAAGGTCGAGCAGTCAGACGGCGTCGTCACCATCGCGCGGCCGACCGACCGCGGCGAGCACCGGGCCCTGCACGGCCTCACCCGCAGCCTGATCGCGAACATGGTCGAGGGCGTCACCGACGGCTTCGAGAAGCGCCTGGAGATCCAGGGCGTCGGCTATCGCGCCGCCCTGAAAGGAAAAAACCTCGAGCTGGCGCTCGGCTACTCGCACCCGGTCGCGATCGACGCGCCCGAGGGGATCGACTTCGAAGTCCCGCAGCCGACCGAAATCGTGATCAAAGGGATCGACAAGCAGCTGGTCGGCCAGGTCGCGGCGGACATCCGCAAGCGCCGCCCGCCGGAGCCCTACAAGGGCAAGGGCATCCGCTACAAAGACGAGCAGGTGCTGCGGAAGGTGGGTAAGCGCGCATGACCGTCCTCACCAACCGACAGCGCCGGCTCAAACGGCGCCGCCGGGTCCGCGCCCGCGTCAAGGGCACCGCCCAGCGCCCGCGGCTCTCCGTCTACCGCTCCAACAAAGGCGTCTTCGCCCAGCTCATCGACGACACCAAGGGCCACACCGTGGCCGCGGTCAACTGGATCGAGCCGGATCTGCGCAAGCTCAGCGCTTCTGACCAGGCGAAGAAGGCCGGCGAACTGCTGGCCGAGCGCGCCAAGGGCGCCGGCGTCGAGACCTGCGTCTTCGACCGCGGCGGCTACCAGTACCACGGCCGCGTCAAGGCGCTGGCCGAAGGTGCCCGAGAGGGGGGTCTGGCTTTCTAGCGCCGTAGTTCCGCTACGGTGAGCCGCTGCTTATGAAGGGTATGAACGCGAACAACATCGAGACCGTCAGCCCCCGCGGGCTGGACCTGCAGGAGCGGGTGATCGAGATCAACCGCGTCGCCAAGGTGGTCAAGGGCGGCCGTCGCTTCTCCTTCACCGCGCTGGTCGCCGTAGGCGACGAGGAGGGCGTGGTCGGGATCGGTTACGGCAAGGCCCGCGAGGTCCCGCTGGCGATCCAGAAGGGCGTCGAGGACGCCCGCAAGAACTTGATCCGGGTGCCCAAATACGGGAACACCATCACCCACCGCATCATCGGCCGCTTCGGCGCCGGCCACGTCGTCCTGCGACCGGCCAGCCCCGGCACCGGGGTCATCGCCGGCGGCGGCGTCCGCGCCGTGCTCGAGCTCGGCGGCGTCCGTGACGTGCTGACCAAGAGCATCGGCACCCAGAACCCGATCAACCTCGTCAAGGCGACCATGGACGGGCTGGTGCGGCTGCGGCGGCCCGAGGAGGTTGCCGAGCTGCGTGGGTTGACCATCACCCAGGTGTTGGGGATGGACGGCCAGAACGGCGCCCAGGCAACCGAGACGATCTCAGCCGAGAGCGAGGAGAAGCCCGCGGAGGCCGCGGCGGAGCCGGTTGCCGGCGACGAGGCTGCGGAAGAGAAAGCTGCTGAGGGTGCGGAGGCCGAGAAGCAGGAGAGCGGGTCGTGAGCAAAGTCAAGATCGCTCAGATCCGCTCGGCTGCCGGTTCCAACCCGAACCAGAAAGCGACTTTGAAGGCGCTGAAGCTGGGTCGGATCGGCAAGTCGGTCGAGCTCAAAGACTCCGAGCAGCTGCAGGGGCAGCTGCGGGTCGTCTCCCACCTGGTCGAGGTCGACGGTGGCTGAGAACACTTCCTCAGATAAGGCATCCAAAGAAGAGACCAAAGTCTCCGAGCGGACCGAACAGATCGGGCTGCACAACCTGAAGCCGAAGCCCGGCTCGAAAAAGCCGCGCAAGCGGATCGGGCGTGGCGAGGGCAGCGGTCTCGGCAAGACCTCTGGCCGCGGCCACAAGGGCGCCGGCTCGCGTTCGGGCCGCAAGCGCAAGGCCGGCTACGAGGGTGGGCAGAACCCGATCCACATGCGGATGCGAAAGCTCCGCGGCCCGCACAAAAAGCAGTCGATGCCGTTCGAGAACTTCCGCACCAAGACTCAGGCGGTCAACCTCTCCGACCTCGAGGAGCGCTTCGACAGCGGTGCCGAAGTCACCCCCGCGAGCCTGAAGGAGAAGGGCCTGGCCAAGCGCAAGGACCCGGTCAAGGTGCTCGCCCGCGGTGAGATCAAGAAGAAGCTCGAGGTCCACGCGCACGCTTTCAGCGCGGCCGCCAAAGAGAAGATTGAGGCGGCCGGCGGTTCCTGTCACACTCTGGAGCCGTAATGCTCAGAACCATTCTCAACGCTTTTGGCGTTGCCGAGATTCGCAGGAAGCTGGCGTTCACGGCGGCGATCCTCGCCCTCTACCGGTTGGGCGCCTACATCCCCGCTCCCGGGGTGGACGTCAACGCCGTCAAGGAAATCCAGAGCAACTTCGGCGGCTCGGGCGTGCTCGGCTTCCTCAACATGTTCTCCGGCGGCGGCCTTTCGCGGCTGAGCCTCTTCGCGCTGGGGATCATGCCCTACATCACCGCCTCGATCATCCTGCAGCTGCTCACCGTGGTCGTCCCCTCGCTCGAGCGCTTGCAGAAAGAGGGCGAAGTCGGGCAGCAGAAGATCACCCAGTACACGCGCTACCTCACCGTCGGCCTCGCCTTCGCGCAGTCGATCGGCTACGTCTTCCTCTTCAAATCCTTCGGCAACACCGCCGGGACGAAGGTGCTGAACCCGACCTTCGGCCGTGTCTTCCTGATCGTCATCTGCCTCACCGCCGGCTGCACCCTGCTGATGTGGATGGGCGAGCTGATCACCCAGCGCGGGATCGGCAACGGCATTTCGCTGATGATCTTCGCCTCGATCGCCTCCGGGATCGTGCCCGGGCTCTCGAAGTGGTGGAACAACCCCGATCAGGTCTTCGTCGTGATGATGCCCTTCATCGCCCTGGCGGTGATCGTCGCGATCGTCTTCGTCCAGGAGGGCCAGCGCCGGATCCCGGTCCAGTACGCGAAACGCGTGGTCGGGCGCAAAATGACCTCGGGCGGCTCCACCTACCTGCCGCTGCGGGTCAACATGGCCGGCGTCATCCCGGTCATCTTCGCCGCCTCGATCATGGCCTTCCCCTCGACCGTCGGCCAGCTGCTGAACACCGAAACCGCGCTCGACTTCGCCGCCTTCTTCGGGCCCAACAAGTGGCCCTACGTGATCGGCGAGATCTTCTTCATCATCGTCTTCACCTACTTCTACACCGCGGTCACCTTCAACCCGGTTGACCAGGCCGACAACCTGAAGAAATACGGCGGCTTCATCCCCGGCGTGCGTCCCGGCCGGCCGACCGCCGAGTACCTGGACCGGATCCTTTCCCGGCTGACTTTCCCCGGCGCCCTCTACCTGGGCGCGGTGGCGGCGCTGCCGACGATCCTGATCAGCCAGACCTCGGCCAACTTCTTCTTCGGCGGCACCTCGATCCTGATCATCATCGGCGTCGCCCTGGAAACGGTGAAGCAGCTGGAGGCGCAGTTGATGATGCGCAACTACGAGGGCTTCCTCAAATAAGCTGCCCTCCTAGATGCCCGAGCTGAATCTCGTCCTACTCGGCCCTCCAGGTTCCGGCAAGGGGACCCAAGGGGAGCGCCTGAACGAAGATCTGCGGTTGCCCTACTACGCGACCGGGGACATTCTCCGCGGGGCGGTGCGCGACGAAACCGAGCTGGGGCGGACGGCGAAGGAGTACATGGACCGCGGCGACCTGGTGCCAGACGAGGTGATCGTCGGGGTGATCGCCGAGCGGATCGACTCCAGCGAGGCGCGCGACGGCTTCATCCTCGACGGCTTTCCCCGCACGACCCCGCAGGCCGAGGCGCTCGACGCGAAGCTCGGCGACCTCGGGCGGACGGTGACGGCGGTGCTGCTGATCGACGTCTCTGACGACGAGGTGGTCCGCCGGCTCGGCGGCCGCCGCACCTGCGAGGCCAACGGGCACGTCTTCCACGTCGAGTTCGAACCGCCCAAGCAGGAGGGCGTCTGCGACATCGACGGCTCGGAGCTGATCGTCCGCGACGACGACAAGCCCGAGGTGATCCGCAAGCGGCTCGAGACCTACCACGAGAAGACCGAGCCGCTGGTCAGCTACTACGACAGCCGCAGCGTCTTGCGCCGGATCGCCGGTGAGGCGGCGCCGGAAGCGGTAGCGGAGGAAATCCGCCGCACCCTGGCGACGCTGCGGATGGAGCAGGACGAGACCGTCTAGCTCGGCGCCGTCGGCCGCCGAGGCCGATCACTAGCGTGTATCGAATGATCATCAAAAAGACCCCGGAGCAGGTCGAGAAGATGGCGGCCTCCGGCGAGGTCCTGGTCCGCTGCCTGACGATGCTGGCCTCGAAAGCGCGCGCCGGCACGACGACCGCCGAGCTCGACGAGGCCGCCGAGAAGTTCATCCGCTCGCAGGGCTGCGAGCCCGCCTTCAAGGGCTACCGCGGCTTCCCCGGTTCGATCTGCGCCTCGCCGAACTCGATGGTCGTCCACGGCATTCCCGACGGCTACCAGCTGAAGCGGGGGGACGTGCTCTCGATCGACGTCGGCGTGATCAAAGACGGTTGGGTCTCCGACGCGGCGATGACGGTGCCGGTCGGGCCGGTCAGCCCCGAAGCGCAGAAGCTCCTCGACGTGACCAAGGCCTCGCTCTTCGCCGGGGTCGAGCAGATGCGGCCGGGGAACCACCTCGGCGACGTCTCTTCAGCGATCCAGCGCACGGTCGAGCTTGAAGGGATGTCGATCATCCGCACCCTCGTCGGCCACGGGATCGGCCGCGATATGCACGAGGAACCCCAGGTGCCGAACTTCGGCGAAGCCGGCCGCGGGCCGGAGCTGGAGGAGGGGATGGTGCTGGCGATCGAGCCGATGGTCAACGCCGGCGGCCCGCTGGTGCGGATGGGCGACGACGGCTGGGCCGTCTACTCCGAAGACGGCTCCCTCGCCGCCCACTTCGAGTTCACCGTCGCGGTCACCCCACAGGGCCCGCGCGTGCTCACGCCCTGGCACGAGGCCGAGTAGGCGCAGCGGGCGCTCAGGCGGAAGCCGCGGCGCCGGCGCCGCTGGCGAGCGGGTTCTCCTCGCCGGGGATCAGCTTGCGGTGGGAGATCCAGCCCTGGAAGTTGCCGCACCACTCGCCATCGGCTAGCTCGGCCGCGGTCATCGGGCGGGCGACGTGCTCCATCGGCGACATGTGGCCGCTTTCCAGCAGCCGGTCGTAGAGGGTGACGTCGGCGGCGAGGTCGCGGCTGCCGGCGTGGGTGAGGTAGCTGACCCGGGCGCAGCGGCCGATCGAGATCTTCGCCAGTTCCTCGGGGGAGGCGGCCTCCTCGCGCTCGGCCTCGCCGACCAGCGGCAGATGCCATTCTCCAGGCTCGAGCCGGGTGGAGACGGAGCGCTCGATCGCCTCGCGCATCCTCGTCGCGATCAGGCGGATCTCCGGCTGGGCGTCGGGGTGGCAGCGGAGGTTGAAGAAGTTCTCCCAGGCCGTCGAGGAGACGATCACGGTGTGCCACATGAACGGCTCCAGCAGGCGGTTGGCGACCTGCTTGTGGACGTTCAGCCACTCCGACGGCGGTTCCTTCAGCGACCCCTGGGCGGCCTCGAGACAGGCGTGGAGGTCGTCATAGCCGGCGACATTCTCGGGGCTGGTGATCAGCCCGAGAACGTGGCGGACCGCGTCGTCGCGGGCCGCCAGCCACTCCGCTTCGGCGGCGTCGCGGGCGGCTCCGGTCAGCGCCGGCCCCGCTTGCATCCCCGGCTTGTTGGAGCCGAACTCGATCGGGACGTAGGGGTCGTCGAGCACCCGCCGCAGCTGTTTGGCGACCGGGATCGCCCGCGAGCTGGCGCTGTTGCGCGAGAAAACCCGGTGGGTGTTGAACTCGGCGAGGACGAAGCGGGGGAAGGTCGCCTCCAGCGTGGTCAGGCGGTGCCCGGCGGGCGAAACTGAATCGGCGAGGACTTTGGCGTCGAATCCCATCGGCTGCGAACACTCTGGCACCCGGCGAAGACGGCAACAAGTCCGGAGAGGGGCGTAAATTGGGAGCTGGCGCGCACGCCTGACGCGGGCTCCGCCGAGGGCACGTCCCTGCTATCTTTCTCCGTCGGCCTTGTTGGCCGGTTGGTTGATCCTGCCGTCCGATTCATGGGGCGCGCAGGAATCCTGTTGTCAAGACGAGATCCGGAGCAATGAAGGTTCGAGCTTCCGTTAAGCCGATGTGCGAGAAGTGCAAGGTAATCCGCCGAAATGGGGCGGTCCTGGTGATCTGCCAGAACCCGCGCCATAAGCAGAGGCAGGGCTAGCGTGGCACGGATCGCGGGCATCAACATCCCGGTCGCCAAACGGACCGAAATCGGGCTCACCTACATCTTCGGCATCGGCCAGTCGACCGCACAGCAGATCCTCAAGGAGACGGGCGTCGACCCGAACACCCTGGTCAAAGACCTGACCGAGGACGAGGTGATCAAACTTCGCGAGGCGGTCGAGAACCGCGAGGTCGAGGGCGACCTGCGCCGCGAGCGCTCGCAGAACGTCAAACGGCTGATGGAGATCGGCTCCTACCGTGGCTTGCGCCATCGTCGCGGCCTGCCGGTCCGGGGTCAGCGGACGAAGACCAACGCGCGTGGCCGCAAGGGCCCGCGGCGCCTCAGCGTCGCCGGCAAGCGCAAGGTATAGGTCGGAGAATGGCTGAGAAAAAAGCTTCCAAAGGTCGCACGCGCCGTCGGGTGAAAAAGAACGTCACCTACGGCCAGGCGCACATCAAGACCTCCTTCAACAACACGATCGTTACCCTCACCGACACCGACGGCAACGTGATCGCCTGGGAGTCGGCCGGATCGGCCGGGTTCAAAGGCTCGCGCAAGTCGACCCCGTTCGCCGCTCAGGTGACCGCCGACGCCGCCGCCAAAAAAGGCATGGAACACGGCCTCGAGCGGGTCGAAGTCTTCGCCAAGGGCGCCGGCTCGGGCCGCGAGACCGCGATCCGCTCGCTGCAGGCCGCCGGTCTCGACGTCACCACCGTCAAGGACGTCTCCCCGCAGGCCCACAACGGCTGCCGGCCGAAGAAGCGGAGGCGCGTCTAATGGCTCGCGACACCGCTCCGCAGTGCAAGCAGTGCCGGCGCGAGGGCCAGAAACTCTTCCTCAAGGGCGAGCGCTGCTTCACCGACAAGTGCGGCGTCGAGCGTCGCTCCTACCCGCCCGGCGAGCACGGTCGCGGCCGCCTGCGGCAGTCCGAGTACCGCGTGCAGCTGCGCGAGAAGCAGAAGACCCGCCGCTACTACCAGGTGCTGGAGAAACAGTTCCGGGCCTACTACGAAAAGGCTGCCCGCCAGGAAGGCGTCACCGGCGAGAACCTGTTGCGGCTGCTCGAGTCCCGCTTCGACAACGTGCTCGTCCGCCTCGGCTTCGCCGCCTCGCGGCGCCAGGCGCGGCAGCTGATCACCCACGGCCACTGGCAGATCAACGGCCGCCGGGTCAACATCCCCTCTTACCAAGTTCGTCCCGAGGACATCATCTCGATCAAGGCCGGCTCGTCTGCCACCGACACGATCCGGCGAGCCACCGAACTCGTCTCGACGGTTCCGGCCTGGCTGCAGGCCGATCACGATGCCCTCACCGCCAAGGTCCTGCGCTACCCAGAGCGCTCCGAGATCTCGGCGCCGGTTCAGGAGCAGCTGATCGTCGAGCTGTACTCCAAGTAGTCCGGAACACCCCATTTCAGAACACGCAACGCAAGGAACTCATGACCACTGATTTCCAGGTCCCCCGCATCACCTCCGAGAAAATCGATGACCGTCGCGGCACCTTCACGATCGAGCCGCTCGACAAGGGCTTCGGTTACACGTTCGGCAACAGTCTTCGCCGCGTCCTGCTCTCCTCGCTCGGCGGCGCCGCCATCACCAGCGTCCGCATCGAGGGGGTAGCGCACGAGTTCTCGACCGTCCCCGGCGTCAAGGAGGACGTCACCGACATCGTCCTCAACCTCAAGGACCTGGTCGTCCGCATGCACACCGACGCCGACGAGGTCGAGGCGCCGCTGGTCGCCACCGGCCCCGGCGAGGTGAAGGCGAAGGACATCGACCTGCCCTCCGGCGTCGAGATCCTCAACCCCGACGCGCCGATCGCCACGCTCGAGAAAAAAACCAAACTCGAGGTCTATCTGACGATCGGCCGCGGCCGCGGCTACTCGCCGGCCGAAGAGAACAAGTCCGACGAGCAGCCGATCGGCGTGATCCCGATCGACTCGATCTTCTCGCCGATCCGCCGCGCCTCCTACGCGGTCGCCGCGGCCCGCGTCGGCCAGCGGACCGACTTCGACAAACTCACCCTCGACCTCGAGACCGACGGTTCGATCGAGCCGGGGGCGGCGCTGCGCGAAGCCTCCGAGATCCTGATCAAGAGCCTGGCGATCTTCACCGACGCCGACCGGGTGGAAGAGCTGACCGCGCGCGAACCGGTGCCCGCTGTGCCGGCCGACGGCTTCGCTTCCAGCGCCGACAACGGCGGCGCTGCCAGCAACGGCCTCGACGAGATCCTGATCGAGGAGCTCGAACTCGGCGTCCGCTCCTACAACTGCCTCAAGCGCGCCGGCGTCCAGACCGTCGGCGACCTCGTGCGCAAGTCGCGCGCGGAACTGAACGCGATCCCGAACTTCGGATCGAAGTCGATCGAGGAAGTGATCGAGACCCTGCACTCCCGCGGCCTCGATCTTCAGGCAGACTAGGGCGCGTAAGCAGGGAGACGGAGGATCCGGTGCGGCACAAAAAGAAGCGCAACAAGCTCAGCCGCGACAAGGCGCACCGGTCGGCCCTGCTCTCGAACCTCTCGAAGCAGCTGATCGAGCACGAGCGGATCCAGACCAGCCAGGCCAAGGCCAAGGCGGTCAAGCCCGAGGTCGAGAAGCTGATCACCCTCGCTAAACGCGGCGACCTCCACGCCCGGCGCCAGGCGCTCGCCACCCTCCACAACGACAAGTTCATCGTCCACAAGCTGTTCGACGAGGTGGGGCCGCGCTATGCGACCCGGCCAGGTGGGTACACCCGCATCGTCAAGCTCGGTCCGAGGAAATCCGACTCGACCGAGATGGTTTTCCTCGAGCTCGTTTAGCGGGTCCCCGCCCTGGAGCTCAGGCGTAGGAGACCGACTCGAGATACAGGCCGTGGGGTGGCGCCGTGTCGCCGGCGGCAGTTCGGGGCGCCCCCTTTAGGAGCTCGGTGAAGTTCTCCACGGTGCGGCGGCCTGAGGCTACTTCCAGCTGGGTGCCTACCAGCACCCGGACCATGTTGCGCATGAAGGCGTCGGCGGTGATCTGGAAGTTGAGGATGTCGCCTTCGGCGGTCCAGCTGGCGGCGTGGATGTCGCGGTCGAAGCGGACGTGGTCGGTTTGGGTGGGGGTGAAGGCGGTGAAGTCGTGGGTTCCCTTCAGGGCGGCGGCGCAGGCGTCTAGGGCCTCGCGGTCGACTCTGTGAGGCCACCAGAGGGCTTTGCCCTGCTCGAAGGGGCTGGGGGCGGCGCGGGCTAGGAGGCGATAGCGGTAGCTGCGGGACTTGGCGTCGTGGCGGGCGTTGAAGCCGTCGGCGACCACGGCGGCTGAGGTGACTGCGACATCGTCGGGGGCGAGGCCGTTGAGGCGGCGCGCAAGGTCCTCGGGCGGTTCGACGGCCGTCTCGAAACTCGCCACCTGCCCAAGTGCGTGGACGCCGGTATCGGTCCGGCCGGCAACCGTCAGCTCGATCGGCTCGCGCAGAACGGTCGCCAGCGCCGTCTCCAGCTCACCCTGGACCGTTCGCTGCCCGGGTTGCCGCGCCCAGCCGCGGAACTCATTGCCGTCATATTCGATATCCAGCCGCACCGTTGGCATGGCGCGCAGTATCCCGTTGCGAGGTGGGGCGGGGCACTCTCGAACGGGCGGATACTCAAAACGTCGGCCT
>DASTGL010000421.1:0-8514 GCA_035719145.1 Solirubrobacterales bacterium | reverse complement strand
GTCGCGGCGCCGGCGCTCGCAGGAGGCGGAGGCCTGGCTCGGGGTGGCGGCGCAGGAGGGAGTGGACCCGGCCGCCGCGGTCACCCGCGTCGGCTGACTGTCCAGCCACGCGGTCGAATAACCTGCCCCGCGATGACCAAGACCGAGCTCGAGAAAAAGCACCTGTCCGACCTGCACCTGCTGGCCTCCGAAGCCGGCATCGAGAAGTACCGGCTGCTGACCAAGGGGGAGCTGGTCGACCGGCTCGCCGAGGGCAACGGCGACGGCGGTGCCGAGGAGAAGACGGAGGAGCGCCAGGAGCGCCCCCGCCGTCGCCGCCGCGGCGGTGAGCCCCGCGAGCCGCGCGACCGCTCCGATCGCGAGCCCCGCGACCGCCCGGAGAAGGCGCCCGAGCGCGAACCCGCGTCCGCGCCGCCCGCGCGCGAGCAGCGCGAGGAGACCCCCGAGCCCTCCGCGACCTCCGCGCCGGCCGAGTCAGCCGGCGCTCCGCGCCCACGCCGCCGCCGCAGGCGTCGCTTCGGCCGCCGCAAGCAGGGGGTCACCCTGCAGACCTTGCTGCTGCCGCCGGAGGCCGGCCGCCAAGCGCTGGTCTTCGCCGAGAGCCGCGAGGGCTGCACGGCGCTGCTGCGCGCCGTCGCCGCCGACCTCGCCGCCGACTCCAAGGACCCGGACCCGGTCGCCCTCCTGATCGACCCCAGCCCCGAGGAGCTGGCCGACTGGAAGCGCGACGCCCCCCAGGCGGAGATCGTCTCCGCCGGCCAGCCGCGCCACGCCAGCGACGCCCTCGCCCAGGCGGCCGCCCGCGCCGGCAAGGGCGAAGACGTGATCCTCCTCGTCGACTCCCTCACCCGCCTCGCCGAGGCCACCGGCGACGCCGACGCCGCCAAGGAGTTCTTCGACGCCGGCCGCGCCCAAGGGTCGGCCGGCGGAGGGTCGCTCACGGTTGTAGCCGCCCTAGAGCGCCCGAGCGACGACTAGCGTCTGTAAGCGATGCGGCGCCAGCTGGGCTCTTTGGAGAGCTCGATCAGCTCGTCGCTGCGATCAGGCTGCACGTAGCCGAAGGTCTGGGTGCGCTCGTCGAAGACGACGTCGAGCTCGCCCTCCTTGACCCGCTGGTCGAGCCAGGCGCCGCGGAAGACGAGGCGGCGGATCCAATGGACGAGGCTGCGGTTGGAGGGACCGACCAGGTCCTCCCAGTTCTCGTTGATGTGCTCGCCCAGGGCGGAGGAGGGCTCGGCGATCTCGCCGCTGACCGCGAGGTCGAGCAGGTCGTCGAGCTCCTCGCCGCTGAGACCCTGGTTGACGAAGCGCAGTTTGACGGCCGCCTGCTCGACGCGCTGGGCGAAATCCTCCTCGTTGAACGCGAAGCGGAGCTCTCCGTACTCCAACACGTAGTCGGAGCCAGACTCGTAATTCCCTCTGCGGGTCGTTTTCTTATCCATGAGTTGAAGCCGTCCCACTCACGCAAGCCCGGCGTGAGCAGGGGTGGGATCTTGCCGATCATCGTAAAGACGTGCCCGCTCGGGCCCCTGCCTGAACGGGCGGTTGCACCTTGAAGGCCCTGTTGCACTTCTGAAGGCCGGTTCGGCGGCTAGCCTCCCGGCGGAGGCGCCGTGATCGACCTGCACTGCCACATCCTCGACGCGATCGACGACGGGGCGCGCGACGCCGACGACAGCGTCGGCATGGCGCGGCAGGCCGAGGAGGACGGGATCGAGGCCGTCTGCGCCACTCCCCACATCCGCCACGACCACGACGTGCGGATCGAGGAGCTGGCGGGACGGGTGCGGGGCCTGAACGCGCGGCTGGAGCAGGAGCTGGTCGCGGTGCGGATCCTCCAGGGCGGCGAGGTGGCCGAGACGGCGGTCGAGGGGCTGAGCGAGGAGGAGCTGGCGCAGGTCGCCCTCGGCAGCGGCAGCTGGATCCTGCTCGAGCCGGCGCCGGGCCCACTCGGCGACAGCCTTCTGCGCCGGGTGGCGCACCTGCACGAGCGCGGCTACCGCGCCCTGGTCGCCCATCCCGAGCGCCACCTCTCCGCCGACATGTTCGAGCGGATGGCGGCGCTGGTCGCCGAGGAGGCGCTGATCCAGGCGACCGCCGACTTCTTCCTCCGCGAGCAGATGGCGGTGGGGATGCTGGCGATGGCCGAGCGCGGCCTCGTCCACGTCCTCAGCAGCGACGCCCACACGGTCCTCGCCGGCCGCCCGGTGCGCCTCTCCCCGGCGCTGGAGAAGCTGCGCGAGGTAGAGCTCCTGGCGCCCCACCTCGACTGGATCGCCGAGACCGCCCCGAAAGCGATCGTCAACGGCACCGCGCTCGACCCTCCATACGCCCCGCAGCTCTAGAACGTTTCCACCCTTTTGGCCCCTCCGGGGGCCACAAAGGTGGAAACGATCAAGCGAGCTCGCGGAGTTGGACTCGCGGGGCGAGCTCTTCGACCACCGCGCGGGAGCCGGTGCCGAGGCCGTGGCGGAGGAAGTTGGCGGCGCCGGCGGCGGCGCTGAGGCGCAGCACGTCCTCCCACTCGCGGCCGGAGGCGATCGTCGCCGCCAGCGCCCCCATCATCGAGTCGCCGCAGCCCTCGCGGGCGCCGCGCTCGAATTTCGGCGGCGTCAGCTCGGTGAACCTGCCGTCGCGCAGCGCCAGGGCGGGCTCGCCGGCCCGGGTCACGATCAGGCTTTCGGCGCCCGCCTCGCACACCTTTTCCATCGCCGCCCGCATCCGCTCCTCGGTGTCGACGGCGTCGGAGATGTAGCCGGCGATCTGCCAGTCGTTGATCTTCACCAGGTCGGGCTTGCCCTCGAGAGCGCTGTCGAGCCGCGGCGAGGAGAGGTCGACGATCGCCGGCACGCCGTTGGACTTGACGTCGGCGACGAGGCCGCCGTAGATCTCCAGCGGCACGGTGTTGTCCGGGTAGGGGCCGCAGACGGCGAGCAGGTCGCAGTCGAGGGCGGCGGCGACGGCGACCGAGAAGAGCTCGTCGACCTCGTGCCGCGAGGCCGGCAGCGCCGCGCTTTGCGAGATCGGACGGCGCTCGCCCTCGCGGCGGTCGTGGATGTAGGCGCCGCTCGCCGCCGCCGTCTCGACCAGGCGCAGCTCGATCGGCAGCTCATCCAGCAGCGGGCGCAGGACGGTGCCGACCTCGCCGCCGATGAATCCGCAGAGGACCGGCTCGGCCCCCAGCTCGGCGGCCATCCGCGCCACCCAGACGCCCTGGCCGGCGGGGTGGATGTGGATGTCGTCGCCGCCGTCGGCGCTGAAGCTCTCGATCGCGATCGAGACCATCGGGTTCGGGCTGAAGATCGCGACTCTCGGCTTGCGGTCCACCAGCAGAGCCTAGACCCGGGGGGAGAGGTTCGGGCGCTGTCGCCTTAGGTAGGGGTGGACGACTACTGCGACGACTCGCCAGCGTCCGACCTCTCGGCTTTCCCCGTCGCCGACGGCTTCCGCACGCGGCTGCGCGGCCTCGCCTGGTGCCGCCGCTCGCAGGCCGGGCCGGGGCTGCTGATCCCGCGCTGCTCCAGCGTCCACACCTTCGGGATGCGCTTCGAGCTCGACGTCTACTTCCTCGACTCGGATGGCCGCGTCCTCTCCGTGCGGCGCCGGGTGCCGCCCCGCCGCGTCCGCTGGCACCGCGGAGCTTCCGCAGTTTTGGAGATTCCGTCAGCTGAGGGGGGAGAGTTCGGAGCCCCCAGGGGCTTAGACACCCATGCTCCCTGAACGAGAAGACATCGCCAACCTCGTCGTCTGCGACGACGACGAGGTCACCCTAGACATGCTCTGTGACCACCTCGCGGCGGACCGCTTCGGCGTGATGCCGGCGCCCAGCGCCTCCGATGCGCTGCGCCTCTGCCGCTACAACCATCCCGACCTGCTCCTCCTCGATCTCAGCCTGCCCGACGCATCCGGCCTCGACGTCCTGCGCGAGATCCGCGAGGCCGACGGCGTCGGCTCCCGCTTCGACCCACGGCTGCCGGTGATCATTCTCACCGGCCGCAGCAGCGACCACGACCGCGTCCGCGGCCTCGACTCCGGCGCCGACGACTACATCGTCAAGCCGTTCAAATACGGCGAGCTGCGGGCTCGCATCAATGCGATCCTCCGCCGCCGCGCCCACGCCAACGAAGGGCCGAGCCGGGTCGGCGAGCTGACGATCGATCCCGGCCGCCGCCGGGTCATGGTCGGCGACCGCTTCGTCTCCCTCTCCAACAAGGAGTTCGCCCTCCTGCGCATCCTCGCCTCCGACCCGACCAGGGTCTTCACCAAGGAAGATCTCCTGGCGGCGGTGTGGGCCTACCGCGGCCCCTCGAAGACGCGAACCCTCGATTCGCACGCAAGTCGCCTGCGGCGCAAACTCGACCCCGAGCACGGTCGCTTCGTGATCAACTGCTGGGGCATCGGCTACCGCCTGATCGAGGGATGAAAAAAGCCCCTGGCCGAACCGCTCGGCCAGGGGCTTGGGCAACCAGATCTGGGTGACTCTTATTTCTTCTTCTTGCCGCCCTTGGCGCTCGGCACCTCGAAGTGCATGATCGCGAGCTTGGTCTGCAGGGCTTTGGACTTGTCCTTGCCCATCCGTTTCGTCGCTTCTTTCTGGATCGCGGTCGCCTTGTCGACGGTTTCCGAGAGGACCTTGTTGAGGTCTTTCCAGCCCTGTTTGTCGAGCTGGAGGGGGGTGTCGGAGAGGTGCGAATCGCTGCGGGCGTCGAGCGTGCCTTCGGCCATCGCCTCGGTGGCGCTCTGGCCGATCGACTCGAGGATCGAGCCGCTGATGCCCTTGCGGGCCGAGGCTGGGATCTTCGCCCAGTCGGAGTCGCTGAGGAAGGCGCGGTCGGTGGCACGGTAGAAGTGCTCGACGGCGCCGCGGCGCGGCTCGGTTTTCACCAGTTCGACGCAGTCGTATTCGAGCAGAGTTTTGACGTGGTAGCTGACGTTGCCGAGCGGCTCACCGAGCTCTTGGGCCAACTGGTTCGGGCTCGAGATCCCTTTGTGAAGGGAGCTGAGGATGCGAACGCGCAGCGGGTGGGCAAGCGCCTTCGCCAGTTGTTGGGTGATGCCCTCTGGGGAAGTGCGGGACTGTGGCAAGGAGGACCTCCTGGGGTTGGGGTCTCAGACGCTGCGCATTGGGGTGGCATAGGACGTCCGAGTTACTAGACAAGTATTCCAAAACGGATGGAGGGTAACCGCGCCCGCGAGAAGATATGCACTAAAAGAGAGCAACCAATGTAACTCCCTCCAGTTTGTTTTTTCAAAGGGTTTGGGAACCGAACTGTTATCGATTAGGGTCTTTCCCGTTGCACCCGCCCCGTCGTTGCGCCTGGCCGAGACCGCTTCGAGGGGCGGGTGCTTCTTTTCCCGCTGAGACCGGGTTGCGGTTCCGTCTCCAAGCAGTTGCGGGGGGAGAGTGTGAGGTGGCCGGAGCCTTAACCCTCCGATGCGTGCAAGAGGCGAGGAATAGGCGGTGGCGGTGGAGTTGGCCCAGGTGGCGGCCGGTCTTCCGGTGGCGGCTTCTTTGGCCCTGGCAGGCGGAATCGCGAGCTTCCGCGAGGGGCGGCGGCGGGCGACCCTGAACGAGGCGATGCACGAGCTGCGCCGCCCGCTGCAGGTCCTCAGCCTTGCCCTGCCGGTGGACCTGCCGCAGGCCGCTCCAGCCGAGTCGTCGCTTCAGCTGGCGACGGTCGCGCTCGAACGACTGGACCGTGAGATCAACGGCGCCGCGCTCGAAAGCGCGATGGCGGAGGTCGCGGTAGGCGAGCTGGTCGAAGCCGCGGCGCGACGGTGGAGAAACGCCGCCGTCTCTCAAGGAGGCTTTATTCAGATGCGCCGAAACGAGCGGGAGGCGCTCGTCGAAGGCAACCGGTTCGATCTTGCCCAGGCACTGGACAACCTGCTCAGCAACGCGATCGAGCACGGAGGCGGCAGGGTGGAGATCGGGTGGCGCTTCGAAGGCGACCGGGTGTGCGTCGCGGTCGTCGACGGCGGGGCTTCGCGCGGTGTGAAGACGAAGGTGAGGCCACGCCGCGGCGGCAGGTCTCGCCGCGGTCATGGCCTGCGTGTGGTGAGGCGGATCGCCGGCATCCACGGCGGCGACTTCACCCTGCGACGGGCCCAGGCCGGCAGCGAAGCGATTCTGCGACTGCCTCTGCGGCGGCAGGGCGGTGAGGGATGAGCCGCCGGGCTCGCGCGCTCGGGTTCCTCCTCGCGGCGCTGGTCGCCGCCGCTGCTGCCGCTGTGATCGCCGACGGCTACGGCGCCAGCGTCGTCCGCGGCTACGGCGAGCTCCGCCCGGTCCTCGTCGCCACCGCGGGGCTGCCGGCGGGAAAGCCGATCGACCCCGAGTCCGCGGCCGAGGATCTGGAGGTGCGGCGGGTGCCGGTGCGGTTCGTCCCGCCGGGCGTTCTCGCGGCACTGCCGGAAGCGGTCGGTCTGGTCCCGGCGGCGCCGATCCCGGCCGGCTCCTATCTGCTCGCGGCGCAGCTTCACGCGCTCAGGGCGGGGGCCTCCCGCACCGATCTCGGAGGCGGTCGCCGGCCGGTGGAGATCGCGGTCAGCGGCGCCGGTGCCCTCGAAGCGACCGGGGTGTCGCCGCTCGGCTCCAAGGTCGACGTCGCGGTGACGACCGAACCGAGCGGGCCCGGCGAAGGGCGCACCTACGTTGCAGCCCCGGCGGTGCCGCTGCTCGGGCTCGGCCCGGGCGGCGAAGGGGTTGAGGGCGAAACCGCCACCGCCACCCTCGGGCTCACCCGCGAGCAGGCGCTGCGCTTGATCGAGGCCGAGAGCTTCGCCCGCCGCATCACCCTGATCCCCCGCGGCTGATGGAGGTGCGCGAGCGCAACATCGCCGAAGTCTCCGATCGGCTGCGCGAGCGGCTGATCGAGCGGCGCCGCAATCAAGCGGCAAGAGGCGATCGCTCGGCCGAGAGCCTGGAGCGCTCAGTCGAGCGCCTGGTCGAGGAGCAGGCGGCGATCCTCCCGCTCGCTGCCCGCCAGGAGCTGGCCGCGCGGATCGTCCGCGACAGCGTCGGCCTCGGCCCGCTCGAGGTGCTGCTGGCCGACCCGGCGGTCGAGGAGGTGATGGTCAACGGTCCCGGTCGCGTCTATATAGAGAGGCGGGGGTTGCTCGAGGAGACCGACGTCCGCTTCGAGAGCGAGGAGGACCTGCGCAACGCGATCGAGCGGATCCTCGCCCCGCTCGGGCGCCGGGTCGACGAGCTCAGCCCGATGGTCGACGCGAGGCTCGCCGACGGCTCGCGGGTCAACGTGGTGATCCCGCCGCTGGCGATCGACGGCCCGGCGCTCTCGATCCGGCGCTTCGGCGCCAATCGGCCCGACCCCGATCGGCTGGTCGAGATCGGCACGCTGAGCGACGAGCAGCGGCGCCTGCTCGAAGCGGCGGTCGCGGCTCGCCGCAGCATCCTCGTCAGCGGCGGCACCGGCTCCGGCAAGACGACGCTGCTGAACGCGCTCTCTAGCTTCATCGGGTCCGGCGAGCGGGTGGTGACGATCGAGGACGCGGTCGAGCTGCGGCTGCAACAGCCCCACGTCGTGCGTCTCGAGAGCCGCCCGGCGGGGGTCGAGGGGCGGGGTGAGGTGACGATCCGCGACCTGCTCCGCAACGCCCTGCGGATGCGGCCGGACCGGATCGTGATCGGCGAGGTCAGGGGAGTTGAGGCGCTCGACCTGCTGACCGCGCTCAACACCGGCCACGACGGCGCCCTCTCGACCGTCCACGCCAACTCGCCCGACGATGCGCTGCGCCGGCTCGAGACGCTGGCGCTGATGGCGGGGGTGGGATTGCCGCACGCGGCGATCGTCGAGCAGGTGCGGCGCGGGATCGACCTCGTCGTCCACCTGCGGCGGCAGCCCGACGGCAGCCGCCGGGTCAGCGAGATCGCCGAGGTGCGATGACGCCGGCGGTCGCGATCGGCGCCCTCGCCGGCGGCCTGCTGGCGCTGGCGGTGCGGGAGGCGGCGATCGCCAGCCCAGCCGCCGGCCGCTGGCTGCGCTTCGCGCTCGAGCCCCTGCGACGGGCGGCGGCGGAGGGGTACGCGCCCTCGACGGTCGAGCGGCGGCGGTTGGCGGCGCTGGCGACGGCGGCGGCGATCCTCGGCGGTTGGTTCCTCGGCGGCTTCGCTCTGGCGCTGCCGCTCGCGGTCGGAGCCCCGGCGGCGATGGGCTGGGCGATCGGCGCCCGCCGCCGCCGCTACCGCCGCGCGGTCGAGCGCTCGCTGCCGGAAGTGGCGACTGCGATCGCCGACTCGCTCAGCGCCGGCCGCTCCCTGCGAGCTTCGTTTCCCGCCGCCGTCGCCTCGCTCGACGGACCGCCGGCGATCGAGCTCTCGCGGCTGGCGGCGGAGCTCGACCTCGGGGCGCCGACGGTCGCCGCGGTGCAGGGATGGCGCCGGCGGATGCGCTCGGAGCGGATCGACGCCTTCGCTGCCGCCCTGCTCAGCCAGCGCCTTGCCGGCGGCGACCTCGCCGGGCTGCTGCGCCGCTTCGCCGCCGGCGCCGCCGA
>DASTGL010000420.1:0-3685 GCA_035719145.1 Solirubrobacterales bacterium | reverse complement strand
CGCGGCGCCTGCGCGAACGCCTCGCGGGCGACCGCGGAGACGATCGGCAGGATCATCACCGCCAGGACCAGGCCGACGACCAGCATCGTCCGCCCCGTCACCGAGGCGGGGCCATCGAAGATCGGGATGAAGCCGAGCTTTTCTTCCAGCCACTTCATCACCGGGACCGCGGCCGGGCCGAGGACAAAGATCCCCCAGAGGCCGTAGATGATGCTCGGGATCGCCGCAAGCAGGTCGACCAGGTAGCCGAGCGTGAGGGCGATCTTCGGCGGCGCCACGTGGGTGATGAAGAGCGCGACGGCGACCGC
Source organism: Solirubrobacterales bacterium (assembly GCA_035719145.1). Classification (GTDB taxonomy): domain Bacteria; phylum Actinomycetota; class Thermoleophilia; order Solirubrobacterales; family 70-9; genus VAYN01. The sequence continues at coordinate 3,377 of DASTGL010000420.1, read as the reverse complement.
GAGCGGCACCGCGATCAGCGCTCCCAGCCCGGCTGCGAGGACGGTGCCGAAGGCGAGCGGGGCGACGTAGTCGATGAAGGTCTTGCCCTCCGGCAGTTCGGAGGCGCTGGCGGTGAGGGCCGGGTAGCCCTCGGAGAGGAGGAAGATCGCGACCCCCGCGAGGAGGATCAGGATCGTCAGTGCGGCGAGGACGGCGGTCCGCGAGAAGACGCGGTCGCCGATGCGGCGGCGCCCTCCGGACGCCGCCGCCAGCAACTGGCCTGCGTTGGTCGTGGTGTCGACCGAGGCCACGTTCCTCCTAGCCCGCTTCGATCGCTTCGACCGCGGGCGTCACTTTCTTCGTCAGCGCCGAGGAGAGCGGAGCCGAGCCGGCCTGTTCGGCGGCCAGTTCCTGCCCTTCGGGGCTGATTACGTATTCGGCGTACGCCTTGACCGCTTCGGCTTCGGAGGCCGACCCGTACTTCGTGCACGCGATCAGGTAGGAGACGAGGACGATCGGATAGGTCCCCTGCGACTCCGTCTTGCGGTCGAGTTCGTAGGCGATGGTGTACTTGCCGGGGCTGAGTTCCTTGTCCAGAGGCGACTCCTCGACGATTTTCGCCGCGGCCTCCGGGGTCGGTTCGGCCCATTCGCTGCCGACCTTGACCTGAGCGACGCTGAGTTCGCCAGCCTGGCTGGCATCGGCGTAACCGATCGCGCCTTCGCCGGCGCTGACGGCTTCAACTACGCCCGAGGTGCCCGAGGCGGCTTCGCCGCCCTTGACCGGCCAGTCGCCGCTGACTTCGAACTTCCAGACGCTCGGAACGACCTCGGAGAGGTATTCCGTGAAGTTCTGCGTCGTCCCCGACTCGTCGGAGCGGTTGACCGGGGTGATGCGGGTGTCCGGCAGTTCGACGCCTTCGTTGTCTTTGGCGATCGCCGGGTCGTTCCAGCTGGTGATTTCCTGGGCGAAGATCTTCGCCAGGGTTTCCGGGTCGAGTTTCAGTTCTTCGACGCCCGGCAGGTTGTAGATGATCGCGATCGGCGAGATGTAGTCCGGGACCTCGATCAGTTCGCCCGGGGCGCACTGCTTTTCGGCCTTTTCCAGTTCGCCTTCTTCGGTCGAGAGCGCCGCGTCGGAGCCGGCGTAGGCGACCCCGCCGGAGATGAACTGTTCGCGACCGCCGCCCGACCCGACCGGGTCGTAGGAGATCGTCGCGCCGGAGTTGGCGTTCTCGAATTCGGCGATCCAGGCTTCCTGCGCCGCCTGCTGGGCGGTCGAGCCGGCACCGGCGATTTCACCTGAGACTTCGCCGCCGCCGGACGAGGAACCGCCGCCGCCGGTTTCGTCGCTGCTGCTGGAACCGCAGGCGGCGACACCGAGGGCGAGCGCCACGGCAAAGGCGATCACCACAAGCCATCTAGAGCTGGACATCAGTCTCCCTTTGGATTTGTTCGACATAGCTGAGGCGGAGCGTCCCAGCGGCCGTGTCCCAGCTTGTTACTGCTGTGTGGCGGAGATGTAAAAAAGATGTAAAAGGACTTGCGATCGGGCTTCACCCGTCCGGGGAGAAGCGATAGCCGATCCCGTTGTGGGTGTGGATCAGGCGCCGGCCCGGCAGGGCCTCCCCCAGCTTCGCCCGCAGCCGGCTGACGTAGACGTCGACCGAGCGGTCGTCATCGCGCGGGTGCCCGCCCCAGACCTCGGCGAAGAGCTCCTCGCGGGTCATGATCCGCTGCGGGTGCTCGGAGAGGCTGACGAGGAGCTGCAGCTCGCGGACGGTCAGGCTGAGCGGCTGCCCGTCGACGAGCGCGGCGTGCTCCTCTGGCCTGATCTCCAGCCGTCCCATGCCCGCCGAGCATGCCCGGGCGGGTGGGGGAAGCGGTTACCCCGCGGTAAAGGTCTTGTGAACGACCTGTGAAGAAGGGTCCGGCTGCGGGAGCTGCTTCTCGGCCTCGACAGGCTCCGGGGCGGCGGGGCGCAGCTCCTCCTCGACGATCCCGGCCGGTTCGGGCTCGAAGCGGTAGCCGATGCCGAAGTGGGTGTGGATGTAGGACCAGCTCGGCGAGCGCTTCTCCAGCTTCTGGCGCAGCTTGCGGACGAAGACGTCGACGGAGCGGTCGCCATGGGCCATCGCGTAGCCCCAGACCCGCTGGTAGATCTTCTCCCGCTCGAGCACCTGGCTGCGCTCCTCGGCCAGCAGGTAGAGCAGCTCGAACTCGCGGCGGGTCAGCTCCAGCGGCTCCTTGCCGACGAAGGCCTGGAAGCGGTCGGGCCGGATTTCCAGCTCACCGGCGGTGAGCGGCGCGCTTTCGACCTCGCGGCGGCCGCGGGTGTGTCGACGGGAGACGGCTTCGATCCGCGCCATCGCCTCCTCCGGATGGGAGGGCTTGGTCATCCAGTCGTCGACGCCGAGCCGCAGCCCGCGGACCCGCTGGGCGACGGTGGAGCGGCCGGTGCAGACGACGAGGCCGAGCTCCGGCAGCATCGAGGCGATCCGGTCCAGGTAGGACCAGGCTTCGTCCCCGAGCAGAGCGGGGTCGATCAGCAGGGCGTTCAGCTTCATCGCGACGAGGTCGCGCGGCGGCACGGGGCCACTGCTGTGGCTGAGGCTCCAGCCGGCTGCTTCGGCACGTTTGGCGAGGACCGTGACGAAGCCGCTGTCGGTGTCGATCACTGCGATGCGGATAGGCGCAGTGTATGGCACAGATCAGCCGCGAAAGCCCTGCTGGTTACAGGATTTTCACAAGTGGGCGCGGGGCGATGCCGAAATTGCGGGAACGCCGCCTGGAGCGTCCTCTGTGACGTTCTTCCCTCTAATCATCCTGACCTAAAAGGTCGCCGGCCGCAGGCCGGTGGCGATGATCAGCAGCACCGCGACGCCGACCGCGTAGCGGTAGAGGACGAAGGGGCGGTAGCTGGTCGTCCGCAGCAGGCGCAGGAGGAAGGAGATCGCCCAGTAGCCGGAGACGGCGGCGGCGATCGTGCCGACGATCATCGGCCCGGCGACGCCGTCGGGCAGGCCTTCGTGAGCGGCGCTGGCGGCCTTGTAGAGGGTGGCGCCGGCGACGGCGGGGATCAGCAGCAGGAAGGAGAAGCGGGCGGCGGCGTCGCGGTCGAGGCCGAGCCAGCGGGCGGCGGTGATCGTGATCCCCGAGCGCGAGGTGCCCGGCGCCAGCGCCAGCACCTGGGCGAGCCCGATGTACCAGCCGTCGCGCAGGCTCGTCTCCCGCAGGCGGCGCCGCTCCGGCATCCGGTCGGCGTATTCGAGCAGGAAGGCGAAGAAGATCAGCTGGATCGCGATCATCCAGGGCTCGCCGAGGTGTTCGTCGATGAAGCTGGAGCCGAGGCCGCCGACGATGATCGCCGGCACCGTGCCGATCGCGATCGCCACCGC
>DASTGL010000419.1:0-4928 GCA_035719145.1 Solirubrobacterales bacterium | reverse complement strand
GCTCGCTCGGCGAGGCGGAGCGGGTCGAGCTGGCGCCGGCTGCCGAGATGGACGCCGAGCACCGCGAGCTCGCCGAGCTGGCGGCGATGGCCGCCGAGGAGGAGGGAGCGGAGCAGCCCAACCTGGCCGAGGTGCTGCCGCTGGAGCACTTCCGGGCGCCGCTGGAGCTGGTCCCGGAGGCCGCCGCAGTGGTCCTGGTCGGCGACGAGGAGATCGAGCCGGCGCTGCGCGACCACTGGGAGGACGTGACCACGGCGATGCACGCCGAGGACGCCCAGCACCTCTACGTCGACGTCGCCGCGCCGCTGAACGAGCGCGCCGCGCTCGCCCTCACCGGTGCCGGTGACGGCGACGCCGAGGAGGGCGACGAAGCCTTCCGGGCCGCCCGCGCCGAGTCGCCCGCCCGCAGCATCAAGGAGGCCGAGGCCGAGCTGGAGAAACTGGTCCGCTCCGGCTACCGCACCGTCGTCGCCTTCGACAGCCGCGGCGAGGCCGACCGCGCCCGCTACGGGCTCGACCGGCTCGACGCCCGCATCCTCGAAGGCGGCCGGATCTCTCCCGACCCCGGCCTCGCCTTCGCCGAGGCGCGCCTGCGCGAGGGCTTCGTCAGCCCGGAGCTGAAACTCGCGGTCTATCCCTTCCGCCGCCTCGTCCACCGTCGCCGCAGCGAGGAGCCGGCGCCGGGCGCCGGCCGCGGGCGCCTCGCCTTCAGCGAACTGCGGGTCGGCGACTACGTCGTCCACGAGGACCACGGCGTCGCCCGCTTCGCCGGCTTCGAGACCCGCGAGGTCGGCGGCGTCACCCGCGACTACCTCTACCTCGAATACAAAGGCGAGGACCGCGTCTACGTCCCCACCGACCAGCTGGCGAAGCTGAGCCGCTACGTCGGCGCCGGCGGCGAACCGAGCCTCTCGGCGCTCGGCGGCAAACGCTGGCAGAACATGAAGGCGCGGGCGCGCAAAGCCGCCGGCGCCCTGGCGGGCGAGCTGCTCAACCTCTACGCCGAGCGCCGCGCCCGCAAAGGGCACGCCTTCCCGCCCGACGGCGAATGGCAGATCGCGATGGAGACGGCCTTCCCCTACCGCGAGACCGCCGACCAGGTCGAAGCGATCGAGGCGGTCAAGGGCGACATGGAATCGGAGCGGCCGATGGACCGCCTGGTCTGCGGCGACGTCGGCTTCGGCAAGACCGAGGTGGCGCTGCGGGCCGCGGTCAAGGCCGCCTCGGACGGCAAGCAGGTGATGGTCCTGGTGCCGACGACGATCCTCGCCCAGCAGCACTTCGGCACCTTCCGCGAGCGCCTCGCCGACCTGCCGTTCCGGGTCGAGGGGGTCTCGCGGCTGCGCCCGCAGGCCGAGGTCAAAGCGGTGCTCAAGGACTTCGCGGCCGGCAAGGTCGACGTCCTGATCGGCACCCACCGGCTGCTCTCGCGCGACGTCCGCGCCAAGGACCTCGGCCTGGTCGTGGTTGACGAGGAGCAGCGCTTCGGGGTCAAGCAGAAGGAGCTGCTGCGGCAACTGAAACTGCGGGTCGACGTGCTCTCGCTCTCGGCGACGCCGATCCCGCGCACCCTGCAGATGAGCCTCGCCGGCCTCCGCGACATCTCGGTGATCGAGACGCCGCCGGAGGGCCGCCGCCCGGTCCGCACCTACGTCGGCCCCTACGACGAGGACCTGGTCGGCAAGGCGATCCGCCGCGAGCTCGAGCGCAAGGGCCAGGCCTTCGTCCTCCACAACCGGATCGACTCGCTGCCGGAGACGACCGCCCGGCTGCGGGCGCTCGTCCCCGACGCGCGCTTCCTCGAAGCCCACGGGCAGATGGACGAGCACCAGCTCGAGGAGACGATGCTCGCGTTCCTGCGCGGCGACGCCGACGTGCTGGTGACGACGACGATCATCGAGTCCGGCCTCGACATCCCCACCGCCAACACCCTGATCGTCGAGCGCGCCGACCAGCTCGGGCTCTCGCAGGCCTACCAGATCCGCGGCCGGGTCGGGCGCTCCCGCGAGCGCGCCTTCGCCTACCTGCTCTACCCCTCGGCCGAGGCGCTGACCGAGGAGGCGGCGGCGCGGCTCTCGACCCTCGCCGACCACACCGAGCTCGGCTCCGGCTTCCGGATCGCGATGCGCGACCTCGACATCCGCGGCGCCGGCAACCTGCTCGGCGACGAGCAGTCCGGCCACGTCGCCGCGGTCGGCTTCGAGCTCTACTGCCAGATGATCGACGAAGCGGTGGCGATGGCCGCGGGGGAGGACGCCGAAGGCGCGTCTCGGGAGGAGGCGCCGGAGCCGGTTCGCCTCGACGTTCCGGTCGACGCCTACCTGCCCGCGAGCTACGTGCCCTTCGAGGCGGCGAAGATCGACGTCCACCGCCGCATCGTCGCCGCCCGCGAGCCGGGCCAGCTGCGGGCGATCCGCGACGAGCTGATCGACCGCTTCGGCCCGCTGCCGGCGGAAGCGGAGAACCTGCTGAAGCTGCAGCAGGCGCGGATCCAGCTCGGCCTCGCCGGGGCGCGCAGCGTCGAGTTCCGCGGCGGGCGCCTCAGCGTCACCGGGGTCGAGCTCGACTCGGCCGCGGCGGCCGTCCTCGCCGAGCAGGTGGAGGGCGCCCTCTACGAATGGCGCGAGCAGACGGCGGCGATGTGGGTCGACGGCAACCCCGAAGCGCGCCTCGAGGCGGTGCTGGCGATGGCCGAGGGATTGCGCGAGGCGCGGCGCGCGGCGGAGCCCGCCGCCGCCTAAAGCCTGCTTAAGGCAGGCGATTTGATTATGCTGCCCGCTGCGTGGGAGCTAAAGCTGGTCAGAGAGGAAAACCCGGAAGGGACCGGGATCGAGCGGCCGGCCGTCAGCGCCTGGGGCTGATCCTCTTCGGTGCCCTGCTCGTCGCGCTCTTCGTCGGCTTCGCGGTCGCGCAGGGAATCGGCTCGCCGAGCGTCCCCTCGGGCGACGTCGTCAAGGTCCAGGACGCGCCCGAAGACCTCGGCACCGTCAGCCAGAAGGACTTCGACCGCGCCTTCGCCCTGCAGGTCAAAGGCGCGAAACTCAAAAAGCCGCCGAAGCCCGGCAGCAAAAAATACGAAGAAGTGAAGGAAGCGACCCTGACCGAACAGATCGAAGCGATCTGGATCAGGGGCCAGGCCGACGAAATGGGCATCACGGTCACCGACAAACAGGTCGAAGAAGAACTCGCCGAAATCAAGAAAACCAACTTCCCGACCAAGAGCGCCTACCAGAGCTTCCTCAAAGAATCCGGGTTCACGCAGGAAGACGTGAACGACCGGGTCGAACTGCAGGTCCTCGTCAACGCGATCCAGGAACAGGTGAACAGCGAAGCGCCGGCGCCTTCGGCATCTGAAATCTCGGCTTACTACGAAGCCGAAAAGGAAGCTCAGTTCACCGAAAAAGAAAGCCGCGACGTCCGCCTCATCATCAACAAAGACAAAGCGGAAGTCGAAGCGGCGAAGAAAGAACTTGAAAAGGACAGCTCGCCCGCGAACTGGAAAAAAGTCGCGAAGAAGTACTCGAGCGATCCGACCAGCAAAGCCAAAGGCGGCCTGCAGGAAGGGATCACCGAAGAATTCCTCAAAGGCGAACTGAAAGAAGCGATCTTCGGCAGCGCCACCGGCGAACTCAAAGGCCCGGTCAAATTCGAAACCAACTGGATCCTGACCGAAGTCGTGAAACTGAATCCGGCGAAAGTCAAATCCGAAGCCGAAGTCAAAGCGCAGATTGAAGAAACGCTGAAAGGCGAAAAACAGCAGGCCTACCTCGGCGAATTCGCCAGCGGCTTCGAATCGAAGTGGAGCTCGCGGACCATCTGCGCCGACGGCTACGTGATCAAAAAATGCGGCAACTTCAGCGGCACCGGCCACCCGGCCAACGCCAACCCCGCCTGCTACGAAGCAAATCCGAAAACCCCGGCGACCGAATGCCCCGCGCCGGTGACGCCGATCTCTCCGGCCCTGCCCGGCAGCGTCACGCTCCAGAAACCGAAAGGCGAACCGTTCCCGCAGCGGCCGCTGCCGGAATCGGCAGGCGGTAGCGAAGGGTCGACGGAACTGCCGCCCGGTGCGACGCCCGAAGGCGAAGCGCCCGCGGAAGCGCCCCCGGCCGAAGAAGCCCCGCCGGCCGAAGAAGCGCCCCCGGCCGAATCCGGCAAGTAGCTCGCTGCGTACCGCCGCTGCCGCTGAATAGACTGGCGCGCCCGTGAGCACGATCTCCTCCATTCACGCGCGGCAGATCCTCGATTCGCGCGGCAACCCCACCGTCGAGGTGGAGGTGGTGCTGGAGTCCGGGGCGCGGGGGCTGGCCGCGGTTCCCTCCGGCGCCTCGACCGGCGAGTTCGAGGCGGTCGAGCTGCGCGACGGCGGCGACGCCTGGGCCGGCAAGGGCGTCTCCCAGGCGGTCGCCAATGTCAACGGCGAGATCGCGAAAGCGCTGACCGGCGCCCGTGCTTCTGAGCAGGGGGCGCTCGATCGGACGATGATCGAGCTCGACGGCACCCCCAACAAGGGCCGGCTCGGCGCCAACGCGCTGCTGGGCGTCTCCCTGGCTGCCGCGAAGGCGGCTGCGGCAGATTCCAAGCAGCCGCTCTACCGCTACCTGGCCGAGCTCTACGGCGGCGGCGAGCCGAGCATCCTGCCGGTGCCGATGATGAACGTCCTCAACGGCGGCGCCCACGCTGACAACTCGGTCGACTTCCAGGAGTTCATGGTCGTCCCGGCGGGCGCCAGGAGCTTCTCCGAGTGCCTGCGAATCGGCGCCGAGGTCTTCCACGCGCTGAAGAAGTCGCTCTCCTCCCAGGGACTCTCGACCGCGGGCGGCGACGAGGGCGGCTTCGCGCCGAACCTCGACTCCAACGAGGCCGCCCTGCAGGCGGTCCTGGCCGGGGTCGAGGCGGCCGGCTACGAGCCCGGCAGGGACGTCTTC
>DASTGL010000418.1:0-3360 GCA_035719145.1 Solirubrobacterales bacterium | reverse complement strand
ACGACGCGGTGGGAGATCGCGACCGCGATCATCAGGCCGGCGAGGACGCCGATCGCGACGGCGGCGAAGAGCGCCTGCGGCTTGTCGCCGAAGAGGTAGACCGCAGCGGCGGTGATCAGGCTGACCGCGGCGAAGGCAGCCGTCAGCCAGAGGCGCATGCCGATGCGCAGCGACCCGGGGGCGGATGCGGCGGGACTGTCGGCGTTGCGGTTGATGAGGATTTACTAACACAATCCTCTCGCCGGGGCTCCGGATCCAGCCGTTTTCCGCCCACGTGGGAGAATCGAACCCGTGCGAACGCTCGTCTTCATCCCAGCCTGGAACGAGGAAGACGCCCTGCCGGGGGTGATCGGCGACGTCCGCAAGGCGATCCCCGAGGCCGACCTGCTGGTCGTCGATGACGGCTCCACCGACGCCACCGCCGAGCGGGCGCGCGAAGCCGGTGCCCTGGTTGCCTCGCTGCCGTTCAACCAGGGGCTGGGGGCGGCGCTGCAGACCGGATACCTCTATGCGCTGCGAAACGGCTACGACGTCTGCGCCCACCTCGACGCCGACGGGCAGCACCCCGCCGAGGAGGTGGCGCGGCTGCTGGCGGAGGTGACCGCCGACCGCGCCGACCTCGTGATCGGCTCCCGCTACCACTCAGGCGCCGTCGCCGGCAGCGGCGACTACCGGCCGACCTTCTCGCGGCGGATCGGGACCAGCGTCTTCCGCTTCTTCCTCACCCTGGCGACCCGGCAGCGCTTCACCGACACGACCAGCGGCATGCGCGCCGCCAACCGCCGCGTCATGGCCCTGTTCAGCCAGCACTACTCCCCCGACTTCGCCGAGATCGAGTCGCTGCAGCTGGCGGTGCGCCAGGGCCTGCGGGTCGAGGAGGTGCCGGTGCGAATGCTGGAGCGGGCCGGCGGCAGCTCCTTCCTGACGCCGCTGCGCTCGGCCTTCTTCATCTTCAAGGGGCTGGTCGTCCTCCTGGTCGGCCAGTTCCGCCCGCGCCACGTGGAGACCGAGTAGCGATGCTCCCCTTCGCCGCCGAAGTCGGCCAGGTCCACCTCACCTCGCAGACCCGGATCGTCGCCGCCGTCCTCGCCCTCGTCTTCATGCTGATGATCCTCGAGCTGATCCGCCGCGACCGCCTGCAGGAGCGCTACAGCGTGATCTGGTTCGTCGCCGGCCTCGGGATGCTCGCCGGCGCCGCCTTCCCCGGCCTGCTCGAGGTCGTCGCCAACCTGATGGGCGTCCGCAACACCAACGTCGCCCTCTTCTCGATCGTGCTGCTGCTGCTGCTCGGTCTGGCGCTCAACTTCAGCGTGATCATGTCCCGCCAGGCGGCCCAGATCACTCGGCTCGCGCAGGAGCGGGCGATCGAAAAGGCGCTGGCGGAAAAGCGGGCCGCGGGCGCGAACGGGAACGGCGCCTCAGGCGAAGAGGCTCTCCAATCTGAAGAACATCGCCTCGAGGGATAGCTCCTCCGAGACGTTCAATTCGAGGCCGCGGCTGGTCTCCTGAACCAGCTCGGCGCCGCGACGGGCGGCAGCGGGATCGAGGCCTTGAGCCTGCGAGCGCAGAAGCTCTAGCCGGTCACGGTTGAAGACGACCTCCTCGGCCCCGGCAGCAACAACGGCGAGGTCCCGCAGCCAGGTGGCGCAGAGCTCGAAAGCGAGCTCGAGGATCTCGGTGCGGCGGCGGCGGCCTACCCTTCGAGCAGCATCGCTTATGTCTTTGGCGCTGCGTTTGATCCCGGCCTTCGACTCCTCTTCCAGCGCTTCGCGGGCGGCGGCTTCGGCCTCGTCGCCGGCCGACTTGGCGCGGTCGAGCAGTCCTTTCCAGGGCGCGCTCGCGCACTTGCCCTCCAGCGCTGCCGCGATGCACCGCTCGACGTCCGCGCGCAGCTGCCGCCCCTGCTCACTCAGCAGCAACCGCGCTCGCTCGAGGTCGCCGGCGGCGAGGCGCACGGCCGCTGCCGCTTCGTCCGCCGAGGCCCCCTCTTCGGCCAGCTCCCGCTCCAGGACCTCCGCCGGCAGCGGCGTGAACTCCACCGTCTGGCAGCGGGAGGCGACGGTGTCCAGGAGGCCATCGTTGTCGCTCAGCAGGATCAGGTGGACGAACTCGGGCGGCTCCTCGAGCGTCTTCAGCAGCGCGTTCTGGCTCTCGTCGCGCATCGCCTCGGCGGCCTCGACCACGAAGACGCGCTTGCCGCCTTCGAAGGGCCGGTAGGCGGCGGCGCGGATCACCCGCTCGCGCACCTCCTCGACCATGTGCTGGGCGCCGGTCGGCGCCAGCCAGACGAGGTCGGGATGCGGCGAGGGATCGAGCAAGGCCCGCCGCCGGGCGTCCTCCGGGTCGGCCGAGGCGGCGGCCAGCACCTCCGCCGCGAAGGCCCGCGCCGCCTCCCGCTTGCCCGAGCCGTGCGGTCCGCGGAAGAGGTAGGCGTGGGAAGGCTCGCCGGCAAGCGCCGCGGTCAGGGCGACACGGGCGCGAGCTTGATGTTCGGTCGCGGACTCCAGCGGGGCCGTCATGGAAGCGCAAACCTAGTTGTCCCCGGATACCGGGGAGAAGTCGGTTCACACTTCATTGCGCCCTCGTTCTCACCGCATCCATCACGCGCTCGTGGACTTCCTCGACCGAACCGCTGGCGTCGATCACCTCGACACGGTCGCTGGCGATCTGGGCGATCTCCTCGTAGGCCTCGGCGACCGCCCGCTGCAGGCCCAGCCCCTCCTGCTCGAAGCGGTCGTCGCCCTCGGCTCGGCCGAGGCCGGTCTCCGGGTCGAGCCGCAGCAGCAGGGTCAGGTCGGGCCAGAGGCCGTCGGTGGCGATCTCGCAGAGGCCGATCACCTCGCCGACGCCGAGGCCGCGGGCGGCGCCCTGGTAGGCGACGCTCGAGTCGGAGAAGCGGTCGGCGACGACATGGGTCCCGGCTTCCAGCGCCGGCCGGATCACCCGCTCGGTGAGATCAGCCCGAGCGGCCAGGAACAGCATCAGCTCCGCCAGCGGCTCCAGCTCGACCTCGGGGTCGGCGAGCAGGGTTCGAATCCGCTCAGCCGCGTCGGTCCCGCCCGGCTCGCGGATCGCCACCGTCCCCTCCCCCAGCGCCTCGACCAGCAGCCGCGCCTGGGTGCTCTTGCCTGACCCGTCGACCCCCTCGAGGGAGATGAACAACGGGTGCCTCAGCTTTTAGCGCCGGCTTTGGCGCGTTTGCGCCCGCGCGTCGCGGTGTCCGCTTTGGACGCTTTCACTTTCGCTTTTTTCGTCTTCGCGGGAGCGGCGTCCTCGTCGCCCTTCGGCGGCGCTTTCTTTTCCATCTCCGCTTTCGCCGCTTTGGCGGCTTCGCGCTCGGCCCGGCGTTTCTTCATCTCC
>DASTGL010000417.1:0-3340 GCA_035719145.1 Solirubrobacterales bacterium | reverse complement strand
ACTGGTTGCGGCGCTCGGCGTCGCGCAGAGTGGAGCGGCGACGCCAGGCGCGGAGCAAGGCATCCTGAGCTATGTCTTCGGCTTCGCTCGGATTGCTCGCGTAGCGATACGCCAACCGAAGACAGACCCTGTGCGCCTCACCCCACTCCCAGCCGTCGTCGTTCCCGCGACGATGGTCATCCGGAGTGTTGATTAAACGAACCTACACCGAATCTGACCCCTCGCCGCCCCGAATTTGTGCCGAACTTGGGAGTACCCCAGCGTGCGCAGTTGGGGATCAGGCGGCCTCGGAGGAGAGTGCCGGCTGAGGTGCCTCGTCGGCTCGGTCCAGCGGCTCGGCCTCGGGGACAGGCGCGGCCGGCTGCAGCACGGTCGCCCAGACCGCGACCGCGGCAAGGGCGATCCCGGCGCCGATCAGGAACGCGAGCCTGAAGCCGTCGGTCAGCGCCGAGGCCTGAGAGGCCCCTTCGGCGAGGAGGTCGTCGGTGCGGTTGGTGGACATCGTCGCCAGCACAGCCAAGCCGATCGCGCCGCCGACCTGAAGCGTCGTGTTGACCAGGCCCGAGGCGAGCCCGGCCTCCTCGCGCGGAACGCCGGACATCGCCAGGCTCATCACCGAGGGGAAGGAGAGCCCCGCCCCGGTGCCGAGCAGGACCATCGCCGGAAGGACGTCGGTGACGTAGCTGCCGTCGACGGAGATCCGCGAGAACAGCAGCAGGCCGGCGGCGATCGCGAGCAGCCCCGGAAGCAGAGTCGCCCGGGGCCCGAACCGGAGGTTGAGCCGCGCCGAGAAGCCGAGCGAGAGCGTGCCGATGATCGCCGTCACCGGCAGGAAGGCGAGCCCGACCTCGAGCGAGTCGAAGCCGAGCACCCGCTGCAGGTAGAGGGCGCCGAGGAAGAACATCCCGAACATCCCGGCCACCATCAGCGCCTGGATCAGGTTGGCGCCGGTGAGGTTGCGGGAGCGGAAGATGCCGAGCGGCACCAGCGGGTTCTCGGCCCGCGCCTCGCGCAGGACGAAGGCGACGAGCAGGCCGGCCGCTCCGGCGCCGAAGCCGAGCGTGTGGGCGGAGCCCCAGCCGTAGTTGCTCGCCTCGACGATCGTGTAGACCCCGAGCATCAGCGAGGAGACGATCAGCAGCGCCCCGGGCACGTCGGCGCCGCGCGCCAGGCCGAGGCCGCGGTCGCGCTGGAGTAGGCGCAGCGAGAGGACTCCCGTCACCACCGCGATCGGCAGGTTGACGAAGAAGATCCAGTGCCAGCTGATCGCCTGCGTGAGGACGCCGCCGAGAAGCAACCCGATCGAGCCCCCGGCAGAAGCGACGAAGCTGTAGACGCCGATCGCTTTCGCCTGGTCCCGCGGCTCCGGGAACATGGTCACGATCATGCCGAGGATCACGGCGGAGGTGAGGGCGCCGCCGACGCCTTGGACGAAGCGGGCGGCGACGAGCATCTCCTGGCTCTGGGCGACGCCGCAGAGCAGCGAGGCCGCGGTGAAGAGCGTCAGCCCGGAGAGGAAGACGTCACGGCGGCCGAGCAGGTCGCCGAGGCGGCCGGCCAAGAGCAACAGACCGCCGAAGGCGATCAGGTAGGCGTTGACGACCCAGGCGAGGCTGCTCTGGGAGAAGCCGAGATCGTCCTGGATCGCCGGCAGGGCGACGTTGACGATCGTCGCGTCGAGGACGATCATCAGCATCCCGACGCAGAGGACGACGAGCGCCATCCAGCGGGAGCGGTCGGAGTTTGCAGAGGACTGGGGTAAAGTGAAGTTAGTAACTGACATAGGATCATCACTGTAACAGGGATTATCCTTCTCTGCGTTAAGATCATTAACAGGCACACGATTTCCTCATGAACCCGGCAACTGCAACTGGAACCGTCAGCCTCGTCACCCAGCTCGGGCGCGTGATCTACCGCCGGGCCACCGAGGAGGTGATCGGCATGCGCCTGAAGCAGCTGATCGCCCTCGATCACCTGCGCGCCAACGACTCCTGCCTCCAGCAGGGGTTGGGGCAGATGCTGATGTTGGACCCGAACAACTGCGTGCTGTTGCTGAACGAGCTCGACAAGGCCGGCTATGTCGAGCGGCTCCGGGACCCGACCGACCGCCGGCGTCACATCGTCCAGATCACCCCCGAGGGGCGGCGGGCGCTGGAGGAGGCCGAGGGCAAGCTCGAGGCGCTGGAGGGCGAGGTCCTCGGCAACCTCGACACCGCCGAGCGCCGCCAGCTGCACGACCTGCTGGCGAAGGCGCTCGACGGGCAGGAGTCCTGTTAGCGCACGCTAGGCCTCGTCGGGCCGCTTCACTTCTCCGCGCCAGCCGCCGTTGGCGCCGTTCGCCTCGACCAGCTCCTTGAAGCGCTCGAGATCGCCGTGCACGCGGCGGTCTGCCGCGCCCAGGGCGTCGCCGATCTTCTCCTTGATTCCCTCCGGCACGAAGTCCATCTGGACCATCACCCGGGTGGTGTCGTCGTCGATCCGGTGAAAGGTGACGACGCCGGCGTTCTCCTTGCCGTCGGTGTTGCGCCAGGCGACCCGCTCGTCGGGCTTCTGCTCGGTGATCTCGGCGTCCCACTCGTGGCGCGAGCCGCCGAACTCGGCAACCCAGTGCAGGTGGGTCTCGTCAAGCTGGCGGATCTCTTCGACCCCGTCCATGAAGCGAGGGAACTCCTCGAACTGGGTCCACTGGTCGTAGACGGTGCGCAGCGGCGCCCTGACCTCGATCGACTCCTCGATGGTGGACATCTCCTGCCTCCTCGTGTCTCGTTTTCTTGGTTAAAGCGTTCACTCCACCGGGTAGCCGTCTGCCTGTATAGATAAACCTGTACCTCGTGTCCAGCATTGACGAGAACCTCCACAGCATCGGCGACGTCGTCCGGGCCACCGGCCTCACCGAGGCGACCCTGCGCGCCTGGGAGCGTCGCTACGACTTCCCGCAGCCGCTGCGCGAGCCGAGCGGGCACCGGCGCTATCCGGCCGAGGAAGTGGAGCGGATCCTCCGCGTCGTCGCCGAGCGCGAGCGCGGGATCGCCCTGCCGGTGGCGATCGAGCGCGCTCGGCTCGCTCCCTCCCGCGTCCCCTCGCTGTTCGCGCAGCTGCGCGAGCGCCGACCCGACCTGCAGCCGATGACCGTCCGCAAGCGCCACCTGGCCCCGCTCGCGTGGGCGATCGAGGAGGAGAGCGCCGCCCGGGCCGAGCGTTCGCTGCTGATCGGCTCCTTCCAGCGCGAGCGCTTCTACCGCCAGAGCGAGGCGCGCTGGCGCGAGCTCTCCGCCGGGGCGGAGTGCGCCTTCGTCTTCGCCGACTTCAAGCGGGCGCGGCAGCCGCGGCGCGGACCGGT
>DASTGL010000416.1:0-2058 GCA_035719145.1 Solirubrobacterales bacterium | reverse complement strand
GACACCGTCGTCCCGGACAACGCGAACAAGCCGTACGACATGCGCAACGTCATCCGCCTCGTGGTGGACGACGGCGAGTTCTTCGAGATCCACGAGCACTTCGCCAAGAACATCGTCTGCGGCTTCGCCCGGCTCGACGGTTTCCCTGTGGGCGTCGTCGGCAACCAGCCCGCCTTCCTGGCCGGCGTTCTCGACATCGAGGCCTCCGAGAAGGCGGCCCGATTCGTCCGCACCTGCGACTGCTACAACGTCCCGATCCTGACCTTCACCGACGTGCCCGGCTTCCTGCCCGGCACCGACCAGGAGTGGAACGGGATCATCCGCCACGGCGCCAAGCTGCTCTACGCCTTCACCGAGGCGACGGTGCCGAAGCTGACGGTCGTCACCCGCAAGGCCTACGGCGGGGCCTACGACGTGATGGCCTCCAAGCACATGCTCGCCGACTACAACGTCGCCTGGCCGACCGCGGAGATCGCGGTAATGGGCCCGGAGGGCGCGGTCAACATCATCTACCGCAAAGACATCGGCAGCTCGCCGACGCCCGACGAGCGGCGCCAGAAACTGATCGACGACTACAAAGCCCACTTCGCCAACCCCTACTCGGCAGCGGAGCGCGGCTACATCGACGACGTCATCGAGCCCCGCCAGACCCGCCCCAAGCTGATCCGCGCCCTCCGCATGCTGCAGAGCAAGCGCGTCGACCAGCCGAAGCGCAAGCACGGCAACATCCCGCTTTAAGCGCTAACTCGTCACGAAGTCGTACGACTTTTCTCCAGGTCGTCCGGAAGCAGTGCTACCTTTTCCGATGTGGAGTTGAAGAGCATCCCGATCAAGAGCAACGATGTGCGGGTGCCCAAGCCTGAGCTCGGAAGCGCTTACCTGGTCGAGCGCTACAACGCCGATAGCGTCAAAGCCGTGATCCTTCATCCGGATGACTTTGCGGAGCTGGAGGGCCGAGCCCGGATGCTGGAGGAAGCCGCCCGCCCAGCCGGCTTCGAGCTGACCGAGCTTGGTGTCAAGGCCCACAGCATCGCCGAGGCCCGGGAGGGCGCGCTGATCGAAGACGAGGCGGCTGTCCGCAGCCTGCTCGGCCTTTGAGCTTCGCCGCCGGCGAGGTGTACTGGGCCGTAGTGCCGTACACCCCACAGGCGCCGTTCAACGTATTCGTTAAGGACAGGCCTCCAGTGGAGGTTCCGGCAGCGAGAACGATCATCGATGGGTTGCGAAAAGGAGGGGATGCGGAGTTCCGTTTCGTGGTCGAGGCGAAGGCTCGTCCCGTGCTCCTGCTGTCCGACCGGGTTGATGCTCGAACGGGTGATCTTTTCGGTCTACGCCTGGTTCGACTTTCCGCCCTCGACGAAGATGAGGCACAGCAGGTGCGCGATCAGCGCCAGTCGGGCCTGTTTCACCTCAAACCAGAGCGCTTCCCGGATCTCGAGGAAGAGTCAGCGGCGATGATCAGCGCTCCGATCCGCTTCCACGAGACCGCCGTCGACAGCGGCAAGCCACTGGGCCGGCTGGACCAGAACGAGATGCGGGTCCTGAGCGAGCGCTTCGTCTCCTACTGGGAGTTAGACCTAAACCAGCTCCTGATCGGGAAGATCCGAGAGTTGCTGAGGAAGAGGGAGTCGTCCTGAGATTTGCAGCGGTGAACTTCGGCTGGTGGATGCTCGTAGGACCAGTAACCGGCTGATTGCCGGACCATCGAAAGGAGCACGCTATGCGACGGTTGCTGCTCGCGGCCATCATCAGTGCTCTCGTCCTCGGTGTCTACGTCCCCTCGGCCCTCGCCGAAGGCGGTAACCCCGCCGGCAAAGGACCGCCGAGCCAGTCGTGTCAGGAAATTGAGGCCGAAGGCGGCCGCGTCCCCGGCCACTCGTCCTCCTCGCCCGGCTCGCCCTTCAACGAGCCGGAAATCAACAGCGAAGAAGGCGGTACCGGGGGCCAGCACTACAGCGAGAAGTCGCAGTACGACGTGGCCTGCTTCCACGTCTCGAGCCACTGAGCCAACCGGCGTTCGTCCTTTTACGGGCATATGCCCCGATAAGGACGAACGCC
>DASTGL010000415.1:0-11130 GCA_035719145.1 Solirubrobacterales bacterium | reverse complement strand
AGCATCTCGGCGCGGTCGAACTCCTCGGCCGGGATCGGCGGCCGCTGGTGGACGTGCGACTGCGTGGCGCCGCTGTCGCTGTCGCCGAAGTCGAAGATCGAGCCCTGGCCGAGCTGGGCGTCTTCCTGCGCCTTCTGCCCGGCGGACTGGGCGGCGGGAAGGATCTCGAGCATGCCCCGGCGGGTGGCCCCGGTCGAGTCGAGGGCGCCGCACTTGATCAGGCATTCGATCGCCCGTTTGTTCACCGCCCGCGAGTCGACCCGCTCGCAGAAGTCCCAGATCGACTCGATCGGTTTGTCCTCGCGGGCGCGGAGGATCGCCTCGACCGCCGCGTGGCCGACGTTCTTGACCGCGTCGAGACCGAAGCGGATCGCGTTCTCGGAGACGACGAAGGAGTGGCCGGAGGAGTTGACGTCGGGCGGCAGCACGTCGATCCCCATCTCCGCGCAGCGGTTGACGAAGAACGGCACCTTGTCTTTGGTGTTCATCACCGAGGAGATCACCGCCGCCATGTACTCGGCCGGGAAGTTGGCCTTGAGGTAGGCGGTGCGGTAGGAGATCAGCGCGTAGCAGGCGGCGTGGGACTTGTTGAAGGAGTAGTCGGCGGCGGCTTCGTTCAGCTTCCAGAGGTCGGCGGCGACTTTCGGGTCGGTGCTCGATTCCGCCAGGCCCTGCATGAATTTGTCCTTCATCGTCGCCATCAGGTCGCGCTTCTTCTTGCCGACCGCCTTGCGCAGATCGTCCGCCTCGGCGCCCGTGAAGCCCGCCATCTCGCGGGCGATCGCCATCAACTGCTCCTGGTAGATGACGCAGCCGTAGGTCTCGGCGGTGATCTCCTGCAGCCGCGGGTCCGGGTAGCGGACGCTGGCCGGGTTGCGCTTGCCTTTGGCGTAGGTGGGGATGTAGGCCATCGCCCCGGGCCGGTAGAGGGCGCCGAGCGCGACCAGGTCGGCGAACTCGGTCGGCTTCACCTTGCGCAGGGCGTCGCGCATCCCCTCGGACTCGAACTGGAAGACGCCGGTCGAGTCGCCCTCGGCGAGCATTTTGTAGGTCTTGGCGTCGTCGAGCGGGATCGCGGTCATGTCGATCCGCTCGCCCCGCGAGCGCTCGATGATGTCGATCGCGTCCTCGATCACGTCGAGGTTGCGGAGGCCGAGGAAGTCCATCTTCAGCAGCCCGATCTCCTCGATCGGGTTCATCGAGTACTGGGTGACGATCTTGTACTGGCGCTCCGGCTTGCCTTTCTCGTTGGTGGCGGCGGGCGCGCTCTTGTCCTCGGCCAGCTGCAGCGGCACGACCTCGTGCAGCGGCCGGTCGGCGATCACCACGGCGGCGGCGTGGATCGAGTTGTTGCGGACGATCCCCTCGAGCCCTTGTGCGACGTCGATGACTTTGCGCGCGTCGGCGTCGGCGTCGTAGGTCTTCTTCAGCTCTTCGCCGGGCTTGAGGCATTCGGCGAAGGAGGGGCTGCGGCCCATGATCGGCTCCGGGATCTGCTTCGCCAGCCGGTCGCCCGTCGCGTAGTCGAAGCCGAGGACGCGGGCGGCGTCGCGGGTGGCGGCGCGCGGGGCCATCTTGCCGAAGGTGATGATCTGGGCGACCGACTCGCGGCCGTATTTCTCGCCGACGTAGCGGATCATCCGCTCGCGCCCACGGACCGAGAAGTCGATGTCGATGTCCGGCATCGATTTGCGGCCGGGGTTGAGGAAGCGCTCGAAGATCAGACCTTCGGCGAGCGGGTCGAGATCGGTGATGTTGAGGCAGTAGGAGACGATCGAGCCGGCGGCCGAGCCGCGGCCGGGGCCGACGGCGATCCCGTTCTGCTTCGCGTAGCTGACGAAGTCCCAGACGATCAGGAAGTAGGAGGAGAAGCCCATCTCCTCGATCACCCCGAGCTCGAACTCGAGCCGCTCGACCGCGGCGGCCGGCGGCGGGTCGCCGTAGCGGGCGCGGAGGCCGTCCATCGCGATCCGCCGCAGCATCGCCTCCGGCTCCTCGCCGTCGGGGGTCGGGTAGCGCGGCAGCAGCAGCTTGCCGAGCTCGATCTCGATGTCGCAGCGCTCGGCGATCTCCAGCGTCGTCGGCACCGCCTCCGGCCACTCGGCGAAGGAGTCGGCCATTTCGCGGTTGTCCTTGATGTAGAACTCGTTGGTGTCGAAGCTCATCTTCGGCATCTGCAGCGTCGACTTCGTCTGCACGCAGAGCAGCGCCGCGTGGTTGTCGAAGTCCTCGCGGCGCAGGTAGTGGACGTCGGCGGTGCCGACCAGCGGCCGGTTCAGCTCGCGGGCGTAGCGGACGATCCCCTGGTTCGCCTTGTCCTGCTCTTCGATCCCGTTCTTCTGCACCTCGAAATAGACCTGCTCGGGGCCGAAGGCGTGGATCAGGTCGTCGAGGTGGGCGCGGGCGTCGTCGTCGCGCTCTTCGACCAGGCGGCGGCAGAAGCGCGACTGCAGGCAGCCGGTGAGGACGATCACGCCCTTCGCGTGCTTGGAGAGCAGCTCCATGTCGACGTTGGCCTTGCCGCGGGAGAAGCCTTCGAGGAAGCCGGCGGAGGTGAGCTTGACCAGGTTGGAGAAGCCCTCGTTGGTCTCGGCGAGGAGGGTGAGGTGGTTGCGCTCGTACTTGGTCTGCTCCTTGATCCCGTGGCGGTCGTCGACCAGGTAGGCCTCGAGCCCGGCGATCGGTTTGATCCCGTGTTTCTTGCAGGCCTTGTAGAGCTCGACGGCGCCGTTCATGACGCCGTGGTCGGTCAGGCCCAGGGCCGGCTGGTCGAGCTCCGCGGCCCGCGCCGCCATCGCGTCGATCTTGCAGGCGCCGTCAAGCAGCGAGTACTCGCTGTGGGCGTGCAGATGTACGGCTGAGGCGGAGCTCACGGGTCCGTCGATCATGCCAATCCGGGCAGATGGCAACCGCGCCTTTCGTGACGCTTCCGCGCGATTTCCGCGCTACTTCATCACGGCCGAATCACGCACTACGCGAGGAAGCCGCGCGGCTCAGCCGCAGACCCAGGCACTGGGGCCGGAGTCGGCCCAGATTTCGCCGGCGATCCGGTCCTGTTCGGCCTTCGGGGCGTTCTGCGGTTCGCCCTGGCCGCCGTAGAGCTCCCAGGTCGAGGGGAGGATCTGGTAGGCGCCGCCGGCGCCGCTCGAGGGGTTGAGGGCGCTGTAGTTGCCCCCGGACTCGCACATCACGATGTAGGTGGGAATCGCGTACGGCCCGCCGAGCCAGCGGCCGACTTCTTCTTCGGCTTCGGCTTCGGAGGCTTCGCGCGCTTCGGCGGCGCGGGCTTCCTGGACCTCGTCGACCCATTCGGCGATGTCGCCTTTCAGCGTCGCCAGGGAGGCTTCGCGGCTGGCGCTGAGCGACTGCAGGTGTTCAGCCGAGGCCTGCGCGGCTTCGCGCACCGAGGCGATTTCGGTCCGAGCGGCTTCGAGCCGTTCGTCGTAAGCGACGGCTTCGTCCTCGAGGTCGCCCACCCGCAGGACGGCGCGGTGGACTTCGGCGCGGACCTCGGCGACCCGCTCGGCGAGGCCGCTGTCGGCTTCGTTGATCGCCCGCAGGTAGTCGTTGCGGGCGACGAGGTCGTCGTAGTTTTCGGCTTCGAGGATCAGCGTGGCGGCGTCCGGGGTGCCGCTCTCGTACATCGCCACCAGCCGCTCGGCGAGGATTTCGCGCGCCCGCATCAGGCGTGCTTTCTCGACCGCGAGCCGGTGCCTCGTCGCTTCGAGCTTGCGCGCCAGCTCGGCGGCGCGCTCGCGGCCTTCTTCGAGCAGCCCGTTGAGCTTTTCCTCGTGCGCCTGCGCCTTCGCCGCTTCGGCTTCGGCGCTCGCCAGTTCCGCGGTCGTCGCCTGCAGCCGGCTCGAGATCGCCGCGGCCTCGTCGCGCGCTTCCCCGACCTTTGCTTCCAGCGCGTCGACCTTGCCGGCGCTGGCGGTACCGACGGCGGCGATCAGCACCGCGAGCAGCGCGCAGAGCGACGCCGCGGCGCCCGTCTTGATCAACGGAGTTCTGGAACGCAGCGGCCGCACGAGCGGCTGAGGCTAGCGAGCGGGCGGCGAAATCCCTGCAAGTTGCCGATAAACCGCAAGAGAACTTGCGGTCGGGGCGCTCAGCCTTCGGGGACGTCGCGCCGCAGCCAGTAGGCAACGGCGCCGGCGCTGGCGAGGAGCAGCCCGGCGGCGGCGATCCCGGCCGGGCGCTGGTAGCGGCGCCGCAGGTAGCGGAAGGCGAGCTTCAGCGCCGCCTTGCCGACCCGGTCGTTCACCGCTCTCCCCCGTCGTCGCCCTGGTTTCGCAGCCGGTGCGCCATCCGCGACTGCAGCGACCAGAGCTCGATGAAGCCGGGCGACGCGTTCTGGTCGAAGAGGCCGCCGGACTCCGAGAAGGTCGCGAGGTGGGCGTCGTAGACGGCGTTGGGCGAGGAGCGGGTGACGACGCGGACGCTCCCCTTGTAGAGGCGCAGGCCGATCTCCCCCGTCACCTGCTGGTTGACCGCGTCCATGTAGGCATCGAGGTCGCTGCGCAGCGGCTCCCACCAGAGGCCGGCGTAGACGAGGTAGCCCCACTTCTGGTCGAGCGCCGGCTTGAACTGGTTCTGGTGGATCGTCCCGACCAGGCGCTCCAGCTCCTCGTGGGCGGTGAGGACGATCGCCGCCGCCGGCACCTCGTAGATGTCGCGGACCTTGAGGCCGACGATCCGGTCCTCGATGTGGTCGACGATGCCGACGCCGTGGCGGCAGCCGATCGCCGCCGCCCGTTCGAGCAGCTCGACCAGCTCCAGCCGCTCGCCGTTCAGCGCCACCGGGACGCCGCTCTCGAAGCCGACCGTCACGGTCTCCGGCTCGTCCGGCGCCTCCTCGGGGCGGGTGACGAGCTGGAAGACGTCGTCCTCGGGCGCGTGGTCCAGGTCCTCGATCCAGCGGCCCTCGGAGGAGCGGCCCCAGAGGTTGTCGTCGATCGAGTAGGGGGCGACCTCGGTGCCGCCCTTGACCGGGATCCCGTGCTCGCGCGCGTAGGCGATCTCCTCGTCGCGGCCCATCTCCCAGGAGCGCACCGGGGCGATCGTCTTCAGCTCCGGCGCCAGCGTCGCCACCGTCGCCTCGATCCGCACCTGATCGTTGCCCTTGCCGGTGCAGCCGTGGGCGATCGTGTCGCAGCCCGTCTTCTGGGCGTATTCGACCGCGAGCTGGGCGATCAGCGGGCGACCCAGCGCGGTGAAGAGCGGGTAGCCGTTGCCGTAGACGGAGTTGGCCTTGATCGCCGGCACCAGGAACTCGGCGGCGAAGCGCTCGCGGGCGTCGACGACGTGGCACTCGACCGCGCCGAGCTGCTTCGCCTTCGCTTCGATCACCCCGTAGTCCTCGCCCGGCTGGCCGAGGTTGACGGTGAGGCAGACGACCTCGGCTTCGTAGGCCTCCTGGATCCACTTCAGCATCACGCTGGTGTCGAGCCCGCCCGAGTAGAGCAGGAGGACCCGATCGACGGTCGAGGGGTCGGCCTCGTAGGTCGCGGTCGGCTGGAAATGAGGTTGCTCGACGCTCACGGGGAGCGCAGTCTGCCAACTAGGGGGCTTCGATGCCGCCCGAGCCGCCTTCTTCTTCCAGTTCTTCGACTTCCGGTTCTTCGGGTTCTTCCGGTTCCGGTTCTTCTTCGGTCGTCGGTTCTTCTTCGGTCGTTTCGGTCGTCGAGGTTTCCGTCGTCGTCGTGGTCGAGCTTTCGGTCGTCGAGGGGACCGTCGAAGTCGTGGTGGTGCTGGAGCTGCTCGAGCTGCCGCCGTTGTCGTTGCCGGCGATCACGATCACCGCGATCAGCAGGCCGACGATCACCGCGATCAGGCCGGCGATCAGCCAGCGCGTGTTGTTGTCGCGGTCTTCGGGCGGGCGGCCCCCCGGGCCGCGGTCGCCGGGGCCCATCATCCGCGTCGGGTCCTCGTGCATCGCTCCTAGTCCTCCGGTCCGAGAATCGCGTCGAGGATCGGGGACGTGTCCTCGATCTCGAACCGGTTTCGCAGGCGGCTCTCGATTTCCTCCCTGCTGCTGCCGGAGACCGCCATCTGCGTCGCCAGCAGGCGGGCGCCGGCCGCGTCGGCGAGCTTGGGCTCGGGCGCCGCCTCTTCGGCTCCAGGGACCGCCCGCAGGCGCGGGCCTGCTTCGACCGACGACAGCCCTTCGGGCTCCGGGGCCTCCTCGACGGGGGCCGGCGACCCCTCGGGATCGATCCGCAGCTTGGCTTCTTCGAGGACCGCCTGCATCCGCTCCGCCTCGCGTCGCAGCGACGCCGCCTGCCCGAGCAGCGCGTCGATCGTCACCGAGAGGTCGGCGAGGCGCCGGTCGCCGGCGCGATCGGCGTCCGCCTGCGCCTGGGCGAGGTAGCGGCGGGCCTGCGCTTCGGCGTCGTCGATCACACTCTCGGCGGCGCGCTCGGCGGCCTCGACGATCGCCTCGAGCCGCTCGGCCGTGGTCGCGCGCAGATCCTTCTGGTTCTTCGGGAGGTCCCCTCGCCGACTGGTGCTCATGGGGCCTTACAGGCTAAAAGCGATTCGCCGATCAGGTCGACCGCGAGATCGACGTGGTCGGAATCGATCACCAACGGCGGCAGCAGGCGCAGGGTGTCGGGGCGCGGGACGTTGACGACGAGGCCGCGCTCGAGCAGGTCGGCGCCGACCGCCGGCCCCTCGATCCCCTCCTTCAGGGCGACCCCGACCATCAGCCCGCGGCCGCGGGTCTCGCGGACGCCGTCGAGGGCGTCGAGCTTCTCGCAGAGATAGGCGCCGAGCTCGCGGACGTGCCGCAGCAGCACCGGGTCGTCGACGAGGTCGAGCATCGCCAGGGCGGCGGCGGTGGCGACCGGGCCGCCGGCGAAGGTCGAGCCGTGGTCGCCGAGCTCGAGCACCTCGGAGCAGCTCGGGGCGGTGACGCAGGCGCCGATCGGCATGCCGCCGCCGAGCGCCTTCGCGGTGGTGAGGACGTCGGGGCGGACCGGCGTCTGCTCGTAGGCCCAGAGCGAGCCGGTACGGCCGACGCCGGTCTGGATCTCGTCGAGGATCAGCAGCGCGCCGACCTCGTCGCAGGCTTCGCGCGCCGCCAGCAGCGCTTCCTCGCTGGTCGGGAAGACCCCGGCCTCGCCCTGGATCGCCTCGATCAGGACGGCGGCGGTGCTCTCGCCGACCGCCTCGCGCAGCGCCGCCGCGTCGTTGTGGGGAACCGAGCGGAACCCAGGCAGCATCGGCCCCAGCGCCTCGTTCTGCGCCAGCCCCGGCGTCGCCGCCAGAGCGCCGTAGCTGCGGCCGTGGAAGTCCCCCGCGAAGGAGACGATCTCCGGCGCGGCGATGCCGCGGCCGTGGGCGTGCTTGCGGGCGACCTTGATCGCGCACTCGATCGCCTCGGTGCCGGAGTTGGAGAAGAAGACGCGGCCACCGAGGCTCGACTCCGAGAGCCGCTGCGCCAGCTGCGCCATCGGCTCGGTGTAGAAGAGGTTGGAGACGTGCATCAGCCGGTGGGCCTGCTCGCGCACCGCCGCCACCACTTCCGGGTGGCAGTGGCCGACCGAGCAGACCGAGATCCCGGTGAGGAAGTCGAGGTACCTCTTACCGTCGGCGTCCCAGAGCAGCGGCCCCTCGCCTTTGACGAAGTCGACCGGCGCCCGCTTATAGGTCCGCATCAGGTAGCGGGACTCCAGCGAGCGGGTCTCCTCCAGGCCGATTCCCTCGGCGACGTCGGTCACGGGGTCACCATCGTGCCGATCCCGGCGTCGGTGAAGAGCTCGAGCAGGAGGCTGTGCGGGATGCGGCCGTCGATGATGTGGGAGGACTGGGCGCCGCCGCGGATCGCGTCGGCGCAGGCCTGCAGCTTCGGCCGCATCCCCCCCTCCAGGCTCGGCAGCTTCTCGTCGACCTCTTCCACGGTCGCCCGCGAGATCAGCGAGCCCTCGTCGGCGGGGTCGGCGAACCAGCCTTCGACGTCGGTGAGAAAGATCGCCTTGTGGGCGCCGATCGCGGCGGCGACCTTGCCCGCGGCCTCGTCGGCGTTGACGTTGTAGGACTGGCCGCCGCGGTCGGAGGCCGAGGAGGCGATCACCGGGATGTAGTCGGCGGCGATGTGGTTGAGGACGTCGACGTCGACCCGCTCGATCGAGCCGACGAAGCCGACCTGCTCGGCGTTGGCGACCGGCGCCACCTCGAAGAGGTTCCCGTCCTCGCCGGAGAGGCCGACGGCGGCCTGGCCGTGGCGGTTCAGCCGCTGGACGATTTCGGAGTTGATCTTCCCGGCGAGGACCATCTGCGCGACCTCGACGGTCTCGGCATCGGAGACCCGCAGGCCCTCGTGGAAGCGCACCTCGAGGTCGAGTTTCTCCATATAGCGGGTGATCTCGGGGCCGCCGCCGTGGACGATGATCGGGTTGAGGCCGACGTACTTGAGCAGGACGACGTCGGTGGCGAAGGCTTCGCGCAGCTCGTCGTCGAGCATCGCCGCGCCGCCGTACTTGATCACCACGGTGCGGCCGTGGAACTCGCGGATGTAGGGCAGCGCCTCGAGCAGCGTGGCGACGCTGCCGCTGTCGTAGCGGACGTTGTTCGGCTGCGTGTCGATGCGATCCATGTTGGTGCTCTGGGTCACGTGGTGTATTCCGCGTTCAGCTTGACGTAGTCGTAGCCGAGGTCGGAGAACCAGACGTGGGCGCTGTGGCCGCCGCGGCCGAGGCGCAGGCCGATCTCGGCCTCGGGAACGTCGGCCCCGAGCTCGGCGGCGTCGATGTTCTCGGCCCCGAGCTCAGGCAGCTCCTCGCCGGCCAGCGCGGCGCCGGCGGCTTGGGCGATCCGGCCCCAGTTGGGATCGCGGCCGAACAGCGCCGTCTTGACCAGGGGCGAGTTGGCGATTGCGCGGGCGACGCGCTCCGCCTCGGCTTGAGTAGCGGCCTCCGTCACCTCGATCCGGCCGGTGCGGACCGCGCCCTCGCCATCGCGGACGATCTCGATCGCCAGCTGCATCAGCACCGCCTCCAGGAGCCCGTCGGGCAGCGGCTGACCGGAGGCACCGGAGGCCTGCAGAAGCACCGTGTCGTTGGTGCTCATCTGGCCGTCGACGGTGATCCGGTTGAAGGAGGCGTCGACCGCGTCGCGCAGCAGCGCGTCGGCGTCGGAGACGACAGCGTCGGTCTGGACGAAGCAGAGCATCGTCGCCATGTTCGGCTCGATCATCCCCGCCCCCTTTGCCTGGGCAGAAAGCGTCACGCCCCCGGCCCGCAGGGTGCAGCGCTTCGGCCAGCGGTCGGTGGTGAGGATCGCGTCGGAGAAGGCGCCGCCGCCCCGCTCGGAGAGGGTCGAGGCAGCTTCGGCGATGCCGACCAGGACCGCGTCGACCGGCAGCGGCACGCCGATCGTGCCGGTCTCGGCGACGGCGACCTGCGGCTGCTCCAGTCCCAGCTGTTTGGCGGCGACCGTTGACATCGCCAGCGCGTCGGCGTAGCCCTGCTCGCCGGTCTCGGCGTTGGCGTTACCGCTGTTGACGACGGCGCCGCGGATGCCGCCGTGGTCGCAGCGCTCGCGGCAGACCCGGATCGGCGCCGCCGCGGAGGCGTTGCGGGTCAGCAGCAGGGCTGAGGTCACCTCCTCGGCGTCGCAGACGACCAGGCCGACGTCGGTGCGGCCGCCGCCCTTGAGGCCGCAATGGGCGCCGCCGGCACGGAAGCCGGGCGCGAGCTGGTTCGGATCGAGCTCCTCGACGCCGTCGGGAGTCTCAACCCACCGGCTCCTAAAGAAGGAGGTTTTCTCAGCGGCGTCGCTCACAGCAACCCCGCCGTCTCCTCGATCCCCAGCATCAGGTTGAGGTTCTGCACGCCCTGACTGGAGGCGCCCTTCCAGATGTTGTCGATCGCCGAGAAGGCCATCACCCTCCCCCGCTCCTCGACCGTGACGTAGACGTGGCAGTGGTTGGTGTCGCGGACCGCGCGCAGGTTCGGCGGCCCGTCGAGGACGTGGACGAAGGGCTCGTCGGCGTAGCGGCGGTCGTAGAGGTCGCGGATCGCCTCTTTCGAGATCTGCTCGCTCAACACGCCGAAGCAGGTCGCCAGCTCGCCCTGGTCGAGCGGCAGCAGGTGCGGGACGAAGGTGACCGGCGCCGGGCTGCCGAGCGCTGCCAGCTCCTGCTCGATCTCAGGCCGGTGCCGGTGCCCCTCGGTCTTGTAGGGGAAGGCGTTCTCGGTCATGTTCGAGAAATGGACGAGGTCGTCGCTGCTGCGGCCGTAGCCCGAGGTGCCCTGCATCGCCGAGACGAAGACCTCCGAGAGCAGGCCCTGTTCGGCCAGCGGCGCCAGCGCCAGCACGCTCGCGGTCGGGTAGCAGCCGGGGGTGGCGACGAGCTTCGCCTCCCGCAGCTCCTCCCGGTAGAGCTCGCTGAGCCCGTAGACGCCGCTCCCGAAGAGGTCGGGGGCGCCGTGCGCGCCGTACCAGCGCTCGTAGGTCTCGCGGTCGCGGAGGCGGAAGTCGGCGGAGAGGTCGACGACGAGGATCTCCTTTGCCCGCAGCGCCGCGTCGGTCGGGGCGGCGGCGCCGTGCGGGTAGGCGACGATCGCCGCGTCCACCTCGGGCAGGTTCTCCAGGTCGAGCTCGGTCAGCTCGATCGGCACCGGGTAGCGGGGGTAGATCTGGTCGAGGCGCTTGCCGGCGTCGCTGCGCGAGGTGGCGGCGACCAGCTCCAGCCGCGGGTGGTTCCAGACGATCTGCGCCGCGAGGGCGCCGGTGAAGCCGGAGGCGCCGGCGACCAGCACCCGCGCTGCGGGGGTTCCGTCGAGAGGCTGGGCGCTGAGATCAGCCACGGAGCGACCCTCCGATCTCGTCGAGCTTCGTCTCGATCGCCTGCCGCCGCTCGGCGACCTCCTCGTCGGTGAGGGTGCGATCGTCGGCGCGGAACTCGAGGTTGAGCGCGAGGCTCTTGCGCCCCTCGCCGAGCTGCTCGCCCTCGTAGAGGTCGAAGACCTCGGCGGCGCGCAGCAGCTCGCCGCCGCCCGCCATCACCGCTGCGCGCACCTCGGCGGCCGGAGTCTCGGAAGGGAGCACGACCGCGAGGTCCTGGTAGACGGCGGGGAAGGTGGTGACGTCCTCGTAGGTCTCCTCGCCCACGGTCGCGGCGGCCAA
>DASTGL010000414.1:0-3589 GCA_035719145.1 Solirubrobacterales bacterium | reverse complement strand
GGCTGGAAGCTGAACGACTACGGTCAGCACTGGGTCCACATCCTGCGCGGGGCGGGCTACCACTCGACCCTGATCGGCGAGCAGCACATCTCGATCGACCCCGAGGTGATCGGCTACGACGAGATCGTCCCGGTCGACTCCAACCACGCCTCCTTCGTCGCCCCGCTGACGATCAAAGCGTTGAAGGAGGCGCCGCCGCAGCCCTGGTTCATGTCGGTCGGCTTCTTCGAGACCCACCGCGACTTCTCGGCCCCGACCTCGGTCCGCGACACCCTCTACTCGCTGCCGCCGGCCAACCTCCCGGACACCGCGGTGACTCGGCGCGACATGGCCGCGTTCAAGGCCAGCGCTCGCTCGCTCGACCAAGGGGTCGGCGCGGTCCTGCACGCGCTGCACGACTTCGGCCTGGTCGAGAACACCCTCGTCCTCTGCACGACCGACCACGGGATCGCCTTCCCCGGCGCCAAGGCGACGCTCTTCGACCGCGGCACCGGGGTGATGATGATCATGCGCGGGCCGGGCTTCGCCGGCGGCAAGGTCGTCGACGCCCCGGTCAGCCACCTCGACGTCTACCCGACCCTCTGCGACCTTGCCGGAGCCGAGCATCCCGACTGGCTGCAGGGCACGTCGCTGATGCCGCTGGTGCGGGGGGAGGTGGATTCCCTCCACGACGCGATATTCAGTGAGACGACCTACCACGCCGCCTACCAGCCCCACCGGGCCGTGCGCACCGAGCGTTGGAAGTACATAAGGAAGTTCGACGAATACCCGCATCCGGTCCTGGCTAACTGCGACGAGAGCGCCACCAAGGATCTTTTGGTGGCGGCGGGGTGGGGGGACCAGGTGGTCCCCGAGGAGCAGCTCTACGACCTCGTGCTCGACCCGCAGGAGGGGAACAACGTCGCCGCGGACCCCGCCAAGGCGGAGGTGCTGGCGCAGATGCGCGAGCGGCTCGACGCCTGGATGCGCGAGACCGACGACCCGCTGCTGGACGGCCCGGTGCTGCCGCCCGAGGGGGCGATCGTCACCCCGCAGGAGCAGCCCTCGCCCGACACCGTTCAGATTTTCAGGGGCGAGCTCAGGGGCGATTCCACGGCCGCTCCATCCAGGTGAGGCAGGTCCAGCCGGGGATCGGCTGGCCGAGCGGGTCGCGGCTCTCGCCGTGGGCGAAGACCGAGAGGCCGCAGTTGTGCGAGCCGAGGTTCCAGATTCCGGCTGCCATCTCGGCCTCGAAACGGTCGCCGAGGACCGAGTCGAGGAGGAAGAAGCGGGCGAAGATGCCGTGGGTGACGAGCAGCGGCAGCGCCCCGGCCTCGCCCGCCTCGAGCTCGGCCTTCAGCCGGCGGACCCGCGCGACCGCCTGCTCGAAGGTCTCGCCGGAGGTCAGCTCGCCGGTGTAGTCGATCTCCTCGGCCTCGAGCCCGAGGGCATCGCCCACGGCCTGCGCGGTTTCCCGCGCCCGCCGCAGCGGGCTCGAGAGCAGGCGGGTGATGCCGTGGTCGCGCAGCGCGGCGCCGGCGGCGTGCGCTTGCTCGACTCCCATCTCGGTCAGCCGGTCGCCCCCGGAGTGCGGCACCGGCTCGCCGCTGCGGGCGGCGTTGTGGGCCGACTCGCCGTGGCGGAGGAGAAGCGCGCGGCTCATTCGGCGGCGGGCGAGGCGCCAGCCACGACGTTGACGAAGTTCTCCAGGTGCTTGGTCGTCCAGCACTCGAA
This sequence comes from Solirubrobacterales bacterium, assembly GCA_035719145.1. Lineage (GTDB taxonomy): Bacteria > Actinomycetota > Thermoleophilia > Solirubrobacterales > 70-9 > VAYN01. The sequence goes on along the minus strand of DASTGL010000414.1, from coordinate 1,876 downwards.
GGCGCCGTCGCAGTAGCGCTCGTAGGCGGCCATCACCGAGTCGCCGTAGTTCCAGTAGAGCTTCGGCTCGGGATTGAGCCAGAACAGCCGCCCGGCCTTTTCGGCGACCTTGGCGAAGACCTCGGCGTGGGGCTCGCGGCCGTTGGTGCGGGCGTCGCCGAGGACGATCACGGTCGAGCGCGGGTCGAGGTCTTCGGAGATCTCGTCGAGGAACTCGAGCCAGACGCGGCCGTAGTCGGTGTAGCCGGAGACGTCGGCGACGCCGCCCTCGCTGGAGATCTTCTGAGCCACGGCGGCGAAGTCGCGCTCGTGCTCGAAGACGTCGGTCACCTCGGAGATCCGCTCGATGAAGACGAAGCTGCGCAGTTTGCGGAACGAGTCGTGGAGGGCGTGGAGGACCGAGAGGAAGAAGACGCTGGCCGAGGTGACCGAGGTCGAGACGTCGCAGAGGACGTAGATCTCCGGCCGCCGCGGCCGCTTCGGCCGGTATTTGAGCCGCAGCGGCACGCCCCCGGTCTCCAGCGAAGCGCGCATGGTCCGCCGCACGTCGACGCTGGTGGCCTGTTTGCGGCCGCGCTGCTCGTGCCCGAGGGTCGCCAGCCGGCGCTTCATCTGCGAGACGGCACGGTGGACGGCGGCGAGGTCCTGGGTGGGGCTGGTCGGCAGTGCCCGGTCGAGCTCGGCCAGCGGCCGGGAGGGGGGCAGGGTCTCGGTCCGCTCGATCAGGTCGCGCTCGAGCTCGCGCCGCAGGTGGCGCTCGAAGCCGGTCAGCTGGTCGCGGTCGATCGGCGGCCGCTCGCTGCCGTCCGGCGCCGGCGGCTGCTGGCCGGCGGTGAGGCCGAGGGTGCGGCGGATCCGCTGCACGTCGACGCCGACCACCCCCGAGCCCTCGGCGCGGCCGAAGGCGGCGATCGCAAGCCGGGCGAGGTCGCGCATGCGGTCCTCGTCGCCCGCTTCCATCGCCTCGCGGATCGCCTCGCTCAGCTCGCTCATGTCGAATCGCTCGCCTTCGCCGGCCGGCGGCGCGCCCTCCTCGTGCTCGGTCACCCCGCGCTGGACCGCCTCGGCCTCGGCGGTGCGGAAGAAGTAGCGCTCGAACAGCAGCTCGAAGACGCGGCGGTCGTCCTGGGACTTAGCGATCGTCGCCGCCAGCGCCTCGCGGAAGTCCTCGCGCCGGGTCCAGTCGACCTCGCCTAGGGCGGCGAAGGCGTCGAGCATCTCCGAGGTCCCGACCGCGACCCCCTCGCCGCGCAGCTCCTCGCAGAAGCCGAGCAGCTTCGCCGCCAGCCCCGGCGGCCCGGCGTCAGCCTTCGGCCCGTAGGGGGTCGGCAAGTTTCACCCCGACCCGCTCGGCGACGAGGTCGATGTCGGTGCGGTGCTTGACGATGATCGACATCGACTGGGTGAAGGTCTCGCGGTCGATGTCCTCGGCGCCCATCAGCAAGAGCGTCCGCGCCCAGTCGATCGACTCGGCGATCGAGGGCGGCTTCTTCAGGTCCAGCGCGCGGATCATCCGCACCACCTCGACCAGCTTGCGGGTCAGCGCCTCGGAGAGCTCGGGGGCGTGGAGGCGGACGATCTCCATCTCGCGCTCGAGGTCGGGGTAGTCGAGCCAGAGGTAGAGGCAGCGCCGCTTCAGCGCCTCGGTCAGCTCGCGCGAGTCGTTCGAGGTGAGGACGACGATCGGCATCGTCGTCGCCTCGATCCGCCCCAGCTCGGGGATCGTCATCTGGAAGTCGGAGAGCAGCTCGAGCAGCATCGCCTCGAACTCCTGGTCGGTCTTGTCGATCTCGTCGATCAGCAGCACCACCGGCTCAGGGCTGGCGATCGCCTGCATCAGCGGCCGCTCGAGCAGGAACTCCTCGCTGAAGATGTC
>DASTGL010000413.1:0-7375 GCA_035719145.1 Solirubrobacterales bacterium | reverse complement strand
AAGCGATGTTCGGCGGCGAGCACATCAACGTCTCCGAGGACCGGGCAGTACTGCACGTGGCGCTGCGGATGCCGCGGGGGCGCTCGCTCGTCGTCGACGGGGTCGACGTGGTCAAGGAGGTGCACGAGACGCTCGACCGGATGGCGGCTTTCTGCGAGCGGGTGCGCTCGGGCGAGTGGCGCGGGCACACCGGCAGGCCGATCCGCGCCGTCGTCAACATCGGCATCGGCGGCTCCGACCTCGGCCCGGTGATGGCCTACGAGGCGCTCAAGCACTACGCAAAGCGCGAGCTGACCTTCCGCTTCGTCTCCAACGTCGACGGCACCGACTTCGCCGAGTCCACGCGCGACCTCGATCCCGAGGAGACGCTCTTCGTCATCTCCTCGAAGACCTTCACGACCCTGGAGACGATGACCAACGCCCGCACCGCTCGCGAGTGGGCCCTGGCCGGGCTCGGCGGCGACGAGAGCGCCGTCGCCAAGCACTTCGTCGCCGTCTCGACCAACGCCGAGGAGGTCTCGAAGTTCGGGATCGACACCGACAACATGTTCGGCTTCTGGGAGTGGGTCGGCGGCCGCTACTCGATGGACTCCGCGATCGGGCTCTCGACGATGCTGGCGATCGGCCCGGCCCGCTTCGAGGAGATGCTGGCCGGCTTCCACGCGATGGACGAGCACTTCCGGGACGCGCCGACCGCCGAGAACCTGCCGCTGCTGATGGGCCTGCTGGCGGTCTGGTACGCCGACTTCTTCGAGGCCGAAACCTGCGCGGTGCTGCCCTACGACCAGTACCTGCACCGCTTCCCCGCCTACCTGCAGCAGCTGACGATGGAGTCGAACGGCAAGCACGTCACCCTCGACGGCTCCCGCGTCGACTACGACACCGGCCAGATCTACTGGGGCGAGCCGGGCACCAACGGCCAGCACAGCTTCTACCAGCTGATCCACCAGGGGACGCGGCTGATCCCCTGCGACTTCATCGGCTTCGCCAACTCGCTGAACCCGCTCGGCGACCACCACGACATCCTGATGTCGAACGTCTTCGCCCAGGGCGAAGCGCTCGCCTTCGGCAAAACGGCCGAGGAGGTGCGGGCGGAGGGGACGCCTGAGGAGGTCGTGCCGCACCGGGTGATGGAGGGCAACCGCCCTTCGAACACGATCCTCGCCGAGCGGCTGACGCCGGAGACCCTGGGCAGCCTCGTCGCCCTCTACGAGCACAGCGTCTTCACCCAGGGGGCGATCTGGGGGATCGACTCCTTCGACCAGTGGGGGGTGGAGCTGGGGAAGGTCCTTGCCAAGGCGATCATCCCCGAGCTCGAGTCGGCTGACGAGCCGGAGCTGCGCCACGACAGCTCCACCAACGCGCTGATCAGGCGCTACCGCTCCCAGAAACGGCCGTGATCCCGCTCGCGGCGTCGGCGTCCAATCTGCTCGCCGCCCGCGAGCAGATGGCGTTCACGCTCGGCTTCCACATCGTCCTCTCCTGTCTCGGGGTGGCGCTGCCGGCGACGATCCTCGTCGCCAACTACATCGGTCTGAAAAAGGGGGACGAGGCGGCGATCGAGCTCGCCAAGCGCTGGTCGAAAGCGATGGCGGTCACTTTCGCGGTCGGCGCCGTCACCGGCACCGTCCTCACCTTCGAGTTCGGCCTGCTCTGGCCCCACTTCGAGCAGCGCTTCGGCGCCGCCTTCGGGGTCGCCTTCGCGATCGAGGGCATCTTCTTCTTCCTCGAGGCGATCTTCCTCGCCGTCTACATCTACGGCTGGAAGCGGCTCTCGGGCTGGGCCCACTTCTGGTCGGGGGTGCCGATGTTCGTCACCGGCATCGGCGGCGCCTTCGCGGTCGTCGCCGCGAACTCGTGGATGAACCAGCCGCAGGGGTTCACCCTCGACGCCGCCGGCAAGGTCACCGACGTCGAACCGCTGAAGGTGCTGTTCAACCCGGCGACTCCCTACGAGGTCCCGCACATGATCCTCGCCGCCTACATGGTCGTCGGCTTCCTCGTCGCCTCGATCTACGCGACCGGGATGCTGAAAGGCCGGCGCGACCGCCTGCACCGGCTGGGCCTGCTGATCCCGCTGACGATCGGGCTGATCGCGACGCCGATCCAGCTCTTCGTCGGCGACACCGCGGCCCGCGAAGTCGCCGACCACCAGCCGGCCAAGTTCGCCGGCATGGAGTGCATCCAGGAAACCGGCGGCCACCAGACCGAGTGGCTCGGGGGGGTGTGCACCGCCGACGGGGTCAAGGCCGGGATCGGCATCCCCGACCTCGACTCGTTCCTCGTCGGCTTCAGCGCCGACACCAAGGTGACCGGGCTGAACGACATCCCCGAAGACGAACGGCCGCCCGCGAACACGCTGCTCCACCTCGCCTTCGACACGATGGTCGGGATCGGCACCGGCCTGCTGGCGCTCGGCGCCTGGTTCGCTTTCGTCTGGTGGAGACGGCGCGACATCCCCCAGACGCCCTGGTTCCTACGGATCGTCTCGATCACCGGCGCCGGCGCGATCCTGGCGCTGTGGTGCGGCTGGATCGTCACCGAGGTCGGCCGCCAGCCCTGGATCGTCCAGGGCTACATGCGCACCTCCGAAGCGGTGACCGAGGCGGGCGGGATCTGGTTCACCTTCGCCCTCGTCTTGCTGCTCTACGCGGCGATCGGGACGATCGCGATCCTCGTCCTGCGCTCGATGTCGCGCCGCTGGCGGGAGGGCGGGGCCGACCCCGAGGCCGGTGCCCCCTACGCGCCGCAGGAGGAGGCCTACGGCCGATGAGCAAGGCCGACGCGGCGGCGGCGATCCTCTGGGTTGGGGCGACCTTCTACGCGCTCTTCGGCGGCGCCGACTTCGGCGGCGGAGTCTGGGACCTGGTCGCCGGCGGGCCGGAGCGGGGAGAGCGACCGCGGGCGCTGATCCAGCGCTCGCTGACTCCCGTCTGGGAGGCCAACCACGTCTGGCTGATCTTCGTCCTCGTCGTCCTCTGGACGGCCTTCCCGGAAGCCTTCAGCGCGATCTTCACCACCCTCTACGTGCCGCTGACCCTGGCGGCGCTGGGGATCGTCCTGCGCGGCAGCGGCTTCGCCTTCCGCAAGTCGATCGAAGGGCTGCAGGGGCGGCGGGCGATGGGGGCGACCTTCGCGATCTCCTCGCTGGTGACGCCGTTCTTCATGGGCGCGGTGGTCGGCGCGATCGCCGCCGGCAACGTCCCGGCCGCGGGCAACGGCGACGCCTTCTCGACCTGGCTGGCGCCGCTGCCCCTGCTGATCGGGGCGATGTTCGTCGCCAGCGGCGCCTACCTCGCCGCCGTCTTCCTCGTCGGCGACGCCCGCCGCGCCGGCGACGAGGAGATGGAGCGCTACTTCGAACGCCGCGCCCTCGGCGCCGCCGTGGTCGCCGGCGCCTTCGCCGTCGCCGGGCTCTTCGCCCTCCACTCAGAAGCCCGCTACGTCTTCGACCGCCTCACCAGCCAGGGGCTGCCGCTGGTCGTCCTCTCGCTGCTCTGCGGTATCGCCCTCCTCGTCGTCCTCCTGCGCGGCGGTCGCCGCCCTTTGCGCCCGCTCGCCGCCGGCGCCGTCGTCGCGGTGATCTGGGGCTGGGGCGTCGCCCAGTTCCCCTACCTGCTGCCGACCAGCCTCCGCATCGACCAGGCCGCCGCCCCCGACCCGACGCTGACGATCGTCTTCATCGTCTTCGCCGTCGCCGCGGTCCTCGTCCTGCCTTCGCTGGGCCTGCTCTACACGCTCAGCCAGCGGGACCTGCTGGAGAGCGAACACTGAGCTGCTCGAGGCGGTACTGCAGCCGCCGCAGCGTCTCCCGCATCTGTCGACGGACCGGGATCGAGGCGGCGATCTCGGTGACGAGGCCGGGGATGCCCGAGCCCGGGAAGGCATAGGCCCAGCGGAACTCGATCCGCGTGCAGCCTTCCGGCAGCGGCCGCATCCGCCAGCGGCCGCGGTGCTCGACGCCGGTGATCGCATGCCAGGCGATGTCGAAGGGCTCGTTCCACTCGACCATCTCGATCAGGCCGCCGACCTCGGCGGCGCCGACCTGGAGCAGGATCCGGTACCGGGCGCCGAGCCCGTTGGCGCGGTCCCCGGCGACCTCCCAGTGGGTCAGGCCGGCCATGAAGTGGAGGTAGTTCTCGGGGTCCTCGAGGTAGTGCCAGACCGTCTCCGACGGCACCGCGACCTCGATCGACTCGTCGACCCTCATCCGATCACCGGCAAGCGGCGTTCGGCGGCGAGGCCGTCGAGCGTCATCTGCATCTGGCCGGTGACGAAGTCGTAGACCTCGTCGAGGTCGGGGTCGGCGCCGAAGCGCTCGACCACGTCGATCGGCGGCAGCACCTGGACCGTGATCTTCGCCGGCAGCGGGAAGTGCCCGAGGAAGTCGCCGACGTTGATCCCCCAGGGCAGCGCCAGCGAGATCGGCAGCACCTTCAGCCGCGCCGTCTTGTCGAGCCGCAGCGCCCGCGCCAGACGGTTGCCGCGGCTGAGGAAGAGAGCGGTCTCCTGGCCGCCGATCGAGACCACCGGGACGATCGGCACGCCGGCATCGAGCGCCAGCTTGATGAACCCCTTGCGGCCCGCGAACTCGATCTTGTCGCCGTGCCAGCTGGGACGGTGGGTCTCCCAGTCGCCGCCGGGATAGACGAGGACCGGCGCCCCCGCCGCCAGCGCCTTCTCGGCGTGCTCGTGGGAGGCGCTCAGCGTCCCGGACTTGCGCAGCATCCCGCCTGCCAGCGGCCAGCCCATCGCCAGGTTGTGGGCGAGCTGGTGGAAGGGGCGCTCGACCCCGAAGTGGGTCGAGAAGGCAAGCGAGAAGACGAAGGTATCGACGATGACGTTGCCGCCGGAGTGGTTGCCGACGAGCAGCACCGGACGGTCGGCGGGGACGCGGGCGAGGTCGCGCACCTCGGCGCGGAAGTAGAGGGTCGCGAGCAGCCAGAGCAGCGGCAGGTTCTCGCGGATGTAGTCGGGATCGCGGTCCTCGAGGCTGCCGCTGCGCCCGGCGCTGACGCGCGCGCCGAGGCGGCGAAAGGCGGCGGTGGGTATCGCTTCGCCGATCACCGGACTACGCCGCGGCGTCGCGGGCCTGCTTGAAGATCTCCAGCCACTCCTCGAGGCTGAACTGCGCCGGCTCGGTCTCCTCGAGGAAGCTCAGCAGGGTCTCGGCGAAGCGGTGCGGCGACTCGATCTGCGGCATGTGGCCGACGCCCTCGAAGATCTCCAGGCGGCTGCCGGGGATGCGCTCGTGCGCTTCTTCGCCGTGGTGGACGGGGATGATCGGGTCGTCCGCGCCCCAGACGATCAGCACCGGCATCGCCTCGGCGAGGTAGAGCCGATCGCTGGCATCGACCCGCTGGCCGCCGGTGCCGATCACGGCGCGGACGGTGCAGAGGAAGGCGGTGCGGCGCACCGGGTCGGTGAGGCTGCCGTAGCCGCGGAGCACCTCGGCGAGGTCGGCGCTCGGGCGCAGTCCCAGCGTTGCCAGGCCGCGGGCCAGCGGCGGCACGACCTTCTGGCCGAGCGTCGCCGTCGCGTTGATGAAGAGGTCGGCGCCAGGCAGCGCGGCGGCGCGCAGCAGCGGGCTCACCTCCGGTCCGAGGCCGCCGCTGGAGACGAGGACCAGGCGTTCGACCATCTCTGGGAACTGGTAGGCGAACTGCATCGCAATCCCGCCCCCCAGAGAATGGCCGACCACCGTCGCTCGTTTGTGTTCGAGTGCGAAGAGGAGGTCGCGCAGGCCGGCCGCGAAGGCGCCGATCGAGTAGTCGCCGCCGCCCGGGCCCGAGGCGCCGTGGCCGGGCAGGTCGGGGGCGATCACCGTGTGGTTACGAGCCAGCGGCTCGGCCACCTCCTGCCAGTTGTCGAAGGTTCCCGCCATGCCGTGGATCAGCAGCAGGACGGGACCTTTGCCGGCCTCGGCGTAGGTGACCGAGCGGCCGTGCAGGACCTCCGACTTGACCTCCCACAAGCTCATGGGAGCAAGGTAGTCAGGCCCTGCGCAGGGGCCATCGGGAGAAAACCGACCGGCGCAGGTGGTTTATCCCGCGTGGCCGCACCAGTCCGCCCGCGCGCCCGGCCGCGCTGCCGAGAGCTCCGCCGATCCCGCGAGCGAGCGTCCCGGGCGAGTCGGGGAGGGCCAGCCGGCCGATCTTCTTGACGACGCTGCCGAACTGGCGGTGCAGCGGGCCGACGTTGTAGGGGAGGCCGTAGCGTTCGCAGATCTCCCGCACCTCGACCGAGATCTCGCCGTAGCGGTTGGCGGGCAGGTCGGGGAAGAGGTGGTGCTCGATCTGGAAGCTGAGGTTGCCGGAGAGGATGTGGAAGAGCCGGCCGCCGCTGAGGTTGGCCGAGCCGAGGAGCTGGCGGTGGTACCACTGGCCGCGGGTCTCGGTCGCGGTCTCCTCCTCGCTGAACTCATGCGTCCCTTCCGGGAAGTGGCCGCAGAAGATGATCGTGAACGACCAGAGGTTGCGGACGATGTTGGCGGTCGCGTTGCCCGCCAGCGGGAAGACGAACAGGGGACCGGAGAGGGCGGGGAAGAGGACGTAGTCCTTCAGCGCCTGGCCGCGGACCTTGGTCGCGATCCCCTTCAGCAGCTCGCGCTTGTCGGCGAGGGTGATCTCGCCTTCGGCGATCCGCTCGACTTCGAGGTCGTGCAGCGCCACCCCGTACTCGAAGAAGGTCGCCAAGAGCGCCGCCCAGAGCGGGTTGCCGAGGTAGTAGGGCTTCCAGGGCTGCTCCTCTGACATCCGCAGCACCCCGTAGCCGATGTCGCGGTCCTTGCCGACGATGTTGGTGTGGGTGTGGTGCATGTAGTTGTGGGAGTGGCGCCACTGGTCGGCGGGGCAGGCGGTGTCCCACTCGAACTGCTTGCCCGAGAGCTTCGGGTCGTTCATCCACTCGTACTGGCCGTGCATCACGTTGTGGCCGATCTCCATGTTGTCGAGGATCTTGGAGAGCGAGAGGGCGGCGGTCCCGGCGACCCAGGCGGGCGGGAAGACGCCGGCCCAGAGCAGGCCGCGGCCGGCGACCTCGAGCCCGCGCTGGGCGCGGATCACGCCGCGGATGTAGTCGGCGTCGCGCTGGCCGCGGTCGGCGAGGACGCGGCTGCGGATCGCGTCGAGCTCGGTGCCGAGCTGCTCGAACTGCTCCGGCGTCAGGCCGTAGGGGTTGGTGGTGAGGCCGTCGACGGCGGTCAGCGAGGGCGGCGGGGCGGTCTGGATCGCGGTGGTCATCAGGTTCCTTTCGTGAAGGTTCAGATCTCGACGGTGAGGTCGCCGAGTGCGGCGGAGACGCAGAGCTGGATCTCCTCGTCGGGCGCGGAAGAGACCTCGCCGGTGAGCAGGTTCTTGTGGGTGCCGGAGCGCTT